>JVVZ01000490.1:0-19404 GCA_001062585.1 Neisseria meningitidis | reverse complement strand
ACTGTCTGCGGCTTCGTCGCCTTGTCCTGATTTAAAGTTAATCCACTATAAGTCCCATGCTTGCCAACATAAAAAAGGTCGTCTGAAAACCCTTGTTTCAGGTTTTCAGACGACCTTTTGTCTTGTTTCAAACCGCTTCAATCAGTCTTTGAACCGTTTGAACACCAGCGTACCGTTGGTGCCGCCGAAGCCGAAGGAATTGGAGATGGCAACGTCGATTTTCGCGTCGCGCGCTTCGTTGGCGCAGTAGTCCAAATCGCAGCCCGCTTCGATGTCTTGTTCGAAGATGTTGATGGTCGGCGGGGATTTTTGCTCGTGTACCGCCAACACGCTGTACAGCGCTTCCACGCCGCCTGCCGCGCCGAGTAAGTGGCCGGTCATGGATTTGGTGGAGTTGACGATGACTTTGCGGGCATGGTCGCCCAGAGCGCGTTTGAGCGCTTTGGTTTCGTTGGCATCGCCCAGCGGAGTGGACGTACCGTGTGCGTTGACGTAATCGACGTCTTCGGGATTCAGTCCGGCATCTTTCAGCGCGCGGGTAACTGCCAACGCAGGGCCTTCTTCGTTCGGAGCGGTAATGTGGTAAGCATCGGAACTCATGCCGAAGCCGACGATTTCGGCGTAGATTTTCGCGCCGCGTTTTTTGGCGTGTTCCAACTCTTCCAACACCAGCACGCCCGCGCCTTCGCCGATAACGAAGCCGTCGCGGCCTTTGTCCCACGGACGGGAAGCGGTGGCGGGATCGTCGTTGCGGGTGGAAAGGGCTTTCATCGCAGCAAAGCCGCCGACGCCCAGAGTGCTGATCGCGCCTTCGGCACCGCCTGCAATCATCACGTCCGCGTCGCCGTATTTGATCAGTCGGGCGGAGTCGCCGATGGAGTGGGCGCCGGTGGTACAGGCGGAAACCATGCCGTAGCTGGGGCCGCGGTAACCTTTGAGGATGGTAACGTGGCCCGCAATCAGGTTAATCAGCGAACCAGGAATAAAGAAAGGATTGATTTTGCGTGCGCCGCCTTCGATAACGGCTTTGCCGGTGGCTTCGATGCTGGGCAGACCGCCGATGCCGGAACCGATGTTCACGCCGACGCGGTCTTTATCGAGGCTTTCCAATTCGTCCAAACCGGCATCGCTGATGGCTTGCAGCGCGGCGGCGATGCCGTAGTGGATGAATACGTCCATGCGGCGGGCTTCTTTCGCGCTGATGTATTGGCCGATGTCGAAATCGCGCACTTCGCCGGCGATTTGGCTGTTGATGTCGGATGCGTCAAAGCGGGTAATCCGGCCGATGCCGCTTTTGCCTGCGAGCAGGTTGCTCCATGCGGTGGCGACGTCGTTGCCGACCGGTGATACTTGGCCGAGGCCTGTGATGACTACTCTTCTCTGACTCATGATAATCTCGCTGTTGGTTTTCGGTGGGATGCGGCAAGATGCCGTCTGAAAATGATAATAGCGGTTCGGAATCGGATTCCGGGCGGCTATTATAACGGATTTTTCCCCACATATATAAGGTAACAGCCTCTATTGCGCTAACGCAGCAGAGGCTGGGGTGTTTGGTGCGGCCGATTAGCCGTTGTGGGCGTTGATGTAGTCGATAGCCAGTTGTACGGTAGTGATTTTCTCGGCTTCTTCATCGGGGATTTCGCAACCGAAAGCTTCTTCCAAAGCCATAACCAGTTCTACGGTGTCCAAAGAATCTGCACCCAGGTCGTCTTGGAAGGAAGATTCGTTTTTGACTTCGGCTTCGTTTACGCCCAGTTGTTCAGCAACAATTTTCTTAACTTGTTGTTCGATGTTTGACATATCAGTCGTTCCTTTTGCCTTGCGGCGGGTTGTTTAAGAGAAATAAATTCGTCGGTATTGTACCGAGTTCGGATAGAGTTTTCCATCTAAGTCTGCATTCTAACACAGATTATTCTGGAAAAACCTGTTGTTGTGCATATTAGCATAGCCTGATTTTAACCTACAAGCGGGAATTTGTTTTTCTTTAATATCAATAAATTAATAATCAGAAAGGTCGTCTGAAAACTGATTTTCCGGTTTTCAGACGACCTTTTTTCATTCGCGGCAGCAGTGTCGCTCCCGCCCTTACTCCAAAAATTCTTTCAAAAACAGCAATACGCAGGCGAGTTCGTCGGCGGATTCGCGTTGCGTGCCGTTGCCGGTATGACCGCCGCCGTCCGGAGCGTAGAGCCACGATTGCGCGGAGGTTTCGCGCAGTTTGGCGTAGAACTTGAGCGCGTGAGCGGGATGGACGCGGTCGTCGCTGAGGCTGGTGGTGATGAGTGCGGGCGGGTATGGCACGTCGTCTGAAAGATTGTGATACGGCGACAATTCGCCCAGCCAGCGTTTGCAGACTTCGTATTTTTGCGGGTTGCCGTATTCGTCCGTCCAGCTTGCGCCGGCAGAGAGCAGCGGATAGCGGATCATGTCAGTCAGCGGCACTTCGCACACCAGCGCGCCTATGCTTTGCGGTTCGCGCACGAAGGCGGCGGCGGTAATCAGGCCGCCGTTGCTGCCGCCCTGCAAACCGATGTGTTTGGGCGAACTCATGCCGCGTTCGGACAAATCGCGCACGACGGCCAGCAAATCATCGACGCTTTTGTGTTTGCTGATTCCCTGCGCCGCCTGATGCCATCGCGGGCCGAACTCGCCGCCGCCGCGTATGTTCGCCAACACGAAGGCGTTGCCCTCTTCCAGCCAGTATTTGCCGATACTGCTCAGATAATGCGGCAGCTCGGGCACGCCGAAACCGCCGTAGGCATAGACCAGCGTCGGCGTGTCGGGCGCGGCGTTTTTGCCGACGTGGAAATAAGGAATGCGTTCACCGTCGGACGAAACCGCCCAAAACTGCCGCACTTCGATGCCGTCTGAAACAAACTGCTGCGGCTGGCGGCGCATGACGGTCAGTTCCATCACGTTCAAATCCAGCGCAAACAGCGTCAGCGGCGTGGTGAAATCGCTGGCGGCAAGGTAAACCACGTCGCCGCCCCAAGGCTGGTCGGTCATTTCCAGCGCGCCCGACGGCAGGCGCGGCAATTCGGCTTCCTGCCATTTGCCGTCGGCAAAGCGCCACGCCTTCAGACGGCCTTGCACGTTTTCCAGCAGGCTCGCCACCACAAACCGCTTGGTCGTTTCCACGCTTTCCAATGCCTGCGTTTCATCGGGCGCAAACAAAAGCTGCGCCGCCCCGAGTTCGCCCCGATTCAGCTTCACCGCCACCAGCGCGCCGCTCGGATAGCTTTGGTTCGCGCGGTTCCAGTCCTTGCGCAGCGTCAGCAAAAGATGCCCCGCCAGATAGCCGACCACGTCGCAATCGGCGGGCAGGTTCAACGGTTTCGCCTCGCCTTCGGACGACACCTGCAAATACGTCTTGGTATAAAAACCGTCCGACGCTTCAATCAAATCAATCGGCG
Source organism: Neisseria meningitidis (assembly GCA_001062585.1). Lineage (GTDB taxonomy): Bacteria > Pseudomonadota > Gammaproteobacteria > Burkholderiales > Neisseriaceae > Neisseria > Neisseria meningitidis_D. The sequence continues at coordinate 15,991 of JVVZ01000490.1, read as the reverse complement.
AACCCTGCGGATCGAGGTAACGCCACGCGTTCACCATCATTCCGTCTTCGCCGATTTGGTACACCGGCAGGCTTTCCTCGAAACTCTTGCCGCGCTCCACCAGCCACACCTCGCGCGGATAGCCCGATTCGGTCAACTGCCGCTCGTCCCAAGCCGGACACACCCACACGCTGTTTTCATCGCGCCACGACACATGGTTTTTCCCCGCCGGAAAATGAAAGCCGCCCTCGACCAGCCCGCCCGCTTCCAAATCCACTTCCAACGTATAAGCCGTATCGCCGCCTGATTTGCTCAAGGTCAACAACGCGCGGTTGGGCTGCTCCACCAAGTGCGACACCCCGCCCAAATACACATCGTCGCCGAGCAGCTCGTCAAAATCCGCCACCGAAAACAGGATTTTCCACTCAGGATAGCCCGAACGGTAGGTCGCCGCCGTACACACGCGGTACACGCCCTTCGGATATTCCGCGTCCTGATGGAAATGGTACATCCGCGCGCGGTGTTCCTGACAAAACGGAATCTGCCGCGTGTCCTGCATCTGCGCCAAAATCCCGTCCGACAGCGCGCGCGCCTTATCGTTTTCCAAAAAACGCGCGCGCGTTTCGGCATGTGCTTCAGCGGCAAAGTTTTGCGTTTCGGGGACGTCGAGGTTTTCGAAATGGAGATAGGAATCGGGGTAGGATTTCATAGAAAAGAGGTCGTCTGAAAATAACGAAAGCGGGAATTATAGCGGGAAAGCCTTGCAGACAGATGAAAAGGTCGTCTGAAAGCCGACGATATCAGCTTTCAGACGACCTTTTACTGTTTTCAAACCCGAATCAGTCAAACAGTTCGCCTACTTTGTCCCAGAACGATTTTTTGCGCGGGGTTTGGCTGCGGTCGAGGCCGGTGGAGATTTTTTCGAACTCTTCCAGCAACTCTTTCTGGCGGTCGGTCAGGTTGACCGGCGTTTCCACCACAACGTGGCAGTACAAATCGCCCGTCGCACTGGAACGCAGGGATTTGATGCCTTTGCCTTTGACGCGCATACGGCGGCCGGTTTGCGTTTCTTTCGGGATGTTCAGTTTGACTTTGCCGTCCAAGGTCGGAACTTCGACTTCGCCGCCCAGGGCTGCGACGGCGAAACTGATGGGCAGCTCGCAATGCAAATCCAAGCCGTTGCGCTCGAAGATTTTGTGTTCTTTGACGCGGACGTTGACGTACAAATCACCTGCGGGCGCGCCGTGTGTACCCGGTTCGCCTTCGCCGCTCAAGCGGATGCGTTGACCGTCGTCGATGCCGGCGGGAATGTTGACCTCAACGGTTTTGCTGGTTTTGGTGCGGCCTTCGCCACGGCATTTGACGCACGGGTCTTTGATTTCCTTGCCTGTGCCGTGGCAGGTCGGACAGGTCTGCTGCATTTGGAAAATGGCTTGGCGGACGTGTACCGTACCGGAGCCGTGACAGGTCGAACAAGTTGATGCGGACGTACCGGGTTTTGCGCCGCTGCCGTGGCAGACATCGCATTCTTCGTAGGTTGGGATGTTGATGCGTTTTTTGATGCCTTTGGCGGCATCTTCCAACGTGATTTCCACGCCGACCTGCAAATCCGCGCCTTGATAGTTTGGCTGACGGCCGCCGCCCCCGCCTCCGCCGAACATTTGGCTGAAGATGTCGGAAAAGTCGAAGCCCTGCGCGCCGCCGAACCCGCCAAAACCGCCGAATCCACCCGCGCCGCCGCCCATGCCCTGCTCAAACGCGGCATGGCCGTATTGGTCATACATGGCGCGTTTTTCTTTGTCGGACAAGGTGTCGTAGGCTTTTTGAACTTCTTTAAATTTTTCTTCCGCTTCTTTGTCGCCGGGATTGCGGTCGGGGTGGTATTTCATCGCCAGCTTGCGGTAGGCTTTTTTGATTTCGTCGTCGCTCGCACCGCGCGCCACGCCGAGTGTTGCATAAAAATCTTGGTTGCTCATGATAGTAATGGTTGTTGAATATGTGTAAAAACTAGACCGGATATATGGGTGGGGTGGGGAAAACTCAAGTGTCTGAATGTGAGGTCGTCTGAAAAATACCGTTCTGTTTTCAGACGACCTTTGTCAAACCGACCTAACGACAACCTGCTATAATCCATCCTTTATTTTTCCTAACGTTTTCAAGCGAAAAACAGAATGACCATGCAAGAACATTACCAGCCCGCCGCCATCGAGCCTGCGGCGCAGAAAAAATGGGATGACGCCCGTATTTTCAACGTCTCCGAAGACGCTTCCAAACCCAAATACTACTGCCTCTCCATGTTTCCCTACCCCAGCGGCAAGCTGCACATGGGGCATGTGCGCAACTACACCATCGGCGACGTATTGAGCCGCTTCAAACGCTTAAACGGCTTCAACGTCATGCAGCCTATGGGTTGGGACGCGTTCGGTATGCCTGCGGAAAACGCGGCGATGAAAAACAACGTCGCCCCCGCCGCTTGGACCTACGACAACATCGAATACATGAAAACCCAGCTCAAAAGCCTGGGTTTTGCGATTGACTGGGAACGCGAAGTCGCCACCTGCAAACCCGAATACTACCGCTGGGAACAATGGCTGTTTACCAAGCTGTTTGAAAAAGGCATCGTTTACCGCAAAAACGGCACGGTAAACTGGGACCCTGTCGATCAAACCGTCCTTGCCAACGAGCAAGTCATCGACGGGCGCGGCTGGCGTTCGGGCGCGCTGATCGAAAAACGCGAAATCCCGATGTATTACTTCAAAATCACGGATTACGCCGAAGAGCTGCTCAACGATTTGGATAAGCTGGAACACTGGCCGGAACAAGTCAAAACCATGCAGCGCAACTGGATCGGCAAATCACGCGGTATGACCGTGCGCTTCGCCGTTTCAGACGACAGTACACAAGGCTTGGAAGGCGATTACGCGAAATTCCTGCAAGTTTATACCACCCGCCCCGACACGCTGATGGGCGCGACTTATGTTGCCGTTGCCGCCGAGCATCCGCTGGCAACCGCCGCAGCCGCCGACAAACCCGAATTGCAGGCATTTATCGCCGAGTGCAAAGCCGGCTCGGTTGCCGAAGCCGATATGGCGACGATGGAGAAAAAAGGCGTGCCGACCGGCCGCTACGTCGTCAACCCGCTCAACGGCGACAAGCTGGAAGTGTGGATTGCCAACTATGTATTGTGGGGCTACGGCGACGGCGCAGTGATGGCGGTTCCGGCGCACGACGAACGCGATTTCGAATTCGCCACCAAATACAATCTGCCGAAAAAACAAGTCATTGCCGTCGGCGACAACGCATTCGACGCAAACCAATGGCAAGAGTGGTACGGCGACAAAGAAAACGGCGTCTTGGTCAACAGCGGCGACCTAGACGGCATGAATTTTCAGACGGCCTTCGACGCCATCGCCGCCAAGCTGCAAAGCCAAGACGCGGGGGAACCGAAAACCCAATACCGCCTGCGCGACTGGGGCATTTCGCGCCAACGCTACTGGGGCTGCCCGATTCCCATCGTCCATTGCGAAAAATGCGGCGACGTACCCGTCCCCGCCGACCAACTGCCCGTCGTTTTGCCCGAAAACGTCGTACCCGACGGCATGGGTTCGCCTTTGGCAAAAATGCCCGAGTTTTACGAAACCACCTGCCCATGCTGCGGCGGCGCGGCAAAACGCGAAACCGACACCATGGACACCTTCATGGAATCAAGCTGGTACTTCTTCCGCTACATGTCGCCCAAGTTCGCAGAAGGCATGGTATCGACTGAAGCCGCAAAATACTGGGGCGCGGTCGACCAATACATCGGCGGTATCGAACACGCGATTTTGCACCTCTTATACGCGCGCTTCTTTACCAAACTGATGCGCGACGAAGGTTTGGTCAATGTTGACGAACCGTTCGAACGCCTGCTCACACAAGGCATGGTCGTCTGCGAAACCTACTACCGCGAAAACGACAAAGGCGGCAAAGACTGGATCAACCCCGCCGATGTCGAGCTGACTTTCGACGACAAAGGCCGCCCCGTTTCCGCCGTCCTCAAAGCCGACGGTCTGCCCGTCGTCATCAGCGGCACGGAAAAAATGTCCAAGTCCAAAAACAACGGCGTCGATCCGCAAGAGCTGATTAATGCCTACGGCGCGGATACCGCCCGCCTGTTCATGATGTTCGCCGCACCGCCCGAACAGTCCCTCGAATGGAGCGACAGCGGCGTCGAAGGCGCACACCGCTTCCTGCGCCGCCTGTGGCGTACCGTTTACGAATACCTGAAACAAGGCGGCGCGGTCAAAGCGTTTGCAGGCAGCCAAGACGGTTTGTCTAAAGAACTCAAAGACCTGCGCCACAAACTGCATTCCACCATCGCCAAAGTCAGCGACGACTACGGCCGCCGCCAGCAGTTCAACACCGCCATCGCCGCCGTGATGGAACTGCTCAACCAATACGACAAAACCGACACCGGCGGCGAACAAGGTCGCGCCGTCGCCCAAGAAGTATTGGAAACCGCCATACGCCTGTTGTGGCCCATCGTGCCACACATCTGCGAAACCCTGTGGAGCGAATTGAACGGCGCGAAACTGTGGGAAGCAGGCTGGCCGACAGTCGACGAAGCCGCCTTGGTCAAATCCGAAATCGAAGTCATGGTTCAAGTCAACGGCAAACTGCGTGGCAAAATCACCGTCGCCGCCGACGTCTCCAAAGCCGACCTCGAAGCCGCCGCACTCGCCACCGAAGGCGCGGTGAAATTCATGGAAGGCAAGCCTGCGAAGAAAATCATCGTCGTACCGGGCAGACTGGTGAACATCGTGGTGTAAAGCCGATTCGGCATTGATTGCTGTAATTAAAAAAGGTCGTCTGAAAACTTGGAAACAGGGTTTTCAGACGACCTTTTTAAGGTAGATTGAGTTGATAAGTCTAACAATCCATTGTATTCCTCACGATGTTTTGGCACAATTCCAAGCCAATCAACCACGCTTATACTCTGCATCCTAATGGCTTCAAAACCCTTCCTAAAATGGGCAGGCGGCAAACATAAACTTGTCCCCTTTATCGAACACAACCTCCCTTCTTCTGCACGAAAACGTCTAATTGAACCCTTTTGCGGTTCTGCCGCTTTGTCTCTTGCATTGGATTTCGAACATTATCTGCTCAATGATATTAACGCTGACGTAATCGGCTTATTCCGTATCCTAAAAGAAGAAAAATCCGGATTCATCGACTATGTCCGCTCTTTCTTTACTTCCGAAAACAATAGCGATTCAAAATTTTATGAATTGCGGGAACAATTCAACTTCAGCCAAAACCTACACGAACGTTCCGCTCTATTTATCTATCTGAACCGCCATGCTTTTAACGGTTTATGCCGTTACAACAGCAAAGGGGCATTCAATGTGCCGTTCGGACGCTACAAATCGCCCTACTTTCCCCAACAAGAAATGGAAGGTTTCATTCAAAAATCTGACAGAGTTGAATTAATGTGCGGAGATTTTCAGACGACCCTATCTCTAGCAGACAATACGGATACTGTTTATTGTGATCCTCCTTATGCGCCTTTAAGCCCAACCGCTTCATTTACCACTTATGCCAAAGAAGGTTTCAATTTAGACGATCAAATCCGCCTTTCCCAGTCAGCCCAACAAATTGCACCTAACTCTCAAGGTGTTTTGATTTCAAATCATGATACTGAATTCACAAGGGATATTTATTCTTCTGCCATTCTGAAAACAGTTGAAGTACAACGCAATATCGCTGCAAAGGGCAGCAGCCGTAAAAAGGTCGGAGAATTGCTGGCAATTTATGAGTGATTTCGACAAACTGGCTGAAGAAGCCGCCATTTATCAAAACCGTTTGAAAAAAATCGTTTCAGACGACCTTGTCCTCTACAACGAAAATTCCCTTAACATCATGCGGAAGATATTGGAAAAACATCCAAACGGCTGTTTTGATATGATTTTCGTAGACCCACCTTATTTTCTTTCCAATAACGGCTTCAGTTGTCAAAACGGACAAATGGTTTCCGTCAATAAGGGCAATTGGGATAAATCCAAAGGAATGGCGGCAGATTTGGAATTCTACGAAGAATGGCTCCGACTGTGTTACGCCTTATTAAAACCAAACGGCACAATTTGGGTTTGCGGCACATTCCATAATATCTATTTAATCGGCTACCTGATGCAAACCATCGGCTACCATATTTTGAACAATATTACTTGGGAAAAACCCAATCCTCCCCCTAATTTGTCCTGCCGTTTCTTTACTCATTCAACAGAAACAATCTTATGGGCAAAGAAAAATAAAAAAGCCAAACACACGTTTCATTATGAAACCATGAAAACACAAAACGATGGCAAACAGATGAAATGTGTTTGGACATTCCCTCCTCCAAATAAAGCCGAAAAAACATTCGGCAAACATCCGACACAAAAACCACTCGCCTTGCTTGAACGCTGCATACTGTCAGCTTCAAACATTGGAGATTTAATTTTTGACCCTTTCATGGGCAGCGGTACAACAGGAGTCGCCGCCTTAAAACATGGTCGGAAATTTTGCGGTTGCGAACTAGAAGAAGATTTTTTTGAATTAGCAAAGAAAAGGTTAGAAAAATGATTATTGGTGGTATCGGCGGTGCAAAAACACAAACAGGACTCAGATTCGAAGAACGCACAGACTTACGACAGCTGTTTGAAGAAATTCCCGGGTACGACTTAAGAAAAACAGATGATAATGCTGGTTATGAAGTTTGGTTTAATGGAGAATTGAAGGCTTATTGTTTCAAAAAATATGAGTTTTACCGATTTTTGGAAAGACCGGAATACAATATTAATTGGAAAGACCATTTGTCTAAAAGATTACTGCCCGACAATGGGTTATTTATCATCATCCGTGATACCTTATTTATCATTGAAATCAAATTTCAACAAACCCCTGGTTCCGTAGATGAGAAATTACAAACTTGCGACTTTAAGAGAAAACAATATACAAAATTGGTTCACTCTTTAGGTTGGCGGGTTGAATATGTCTATGTTTTGAATGATTGGTTTACAAAGCCAGAATATAAAGATGTTTTAGATTATATTATCTGTGTTAACTGTCATTACCAATTTAACACGATTCCCTTAAGGTAGTTTGGACTACCTGACGGTGAAATTAATGAATAAATACCATATTTAAAACACAACCAGCCGTAGCGTGGGCTTTGCCCACGGATTGTTTTTGGGAAAGCAAAGGTCGTCTGAAAGCCTGCGTACAGGTTTCAGACGACCTTTTATATTTTCGCGGGCATAGCACACGCTACCAGTTGAACACTGTTGGAAATACCGTTCTTTTTGATCGTGTTTCCCTTGATGTGGCGCAGCAAGCCGTAGCCTGAATCTCTACTAACCGCGTGCATGGCTACGCCACGCACCCTACCTGCGGACGGCACAAACTTTAAAACCGAGGTGTAGGGCGTATGCGGTATGCGCGCACGCGTTTTTTGCCGTTTTCAAACCATTGTTTCAAACTTTCAGACGACCTCAGACGTCGTCTGAAAACCCAAAACTTACAATCTGTCCTTACGAGCGGTAGTCTGCGTTGATGGAGACGTAGTCGTGCGACAGGTCGCAGGTATAGACGGTGGCGGCGGCTTGTCCGCGGTGGAGTTTGATGCGGACGGTGATTTCGTCTTTCGCCATCACTGCCTGCCCTTGTTCTTCGGTGTAGCTTGCGGCGCGGCCGCCGTTTTCGGCAACCAATACGTCGTCCAGATACATTTCGAGGATGTCGGCGTCCAAATCGGCGATGCCGGCGTAGCCGATGGCGGCGAGCAGTCTGCCGAGGTTGGGGTCGGAGGCGAAGAAGGCGGTTTTAACGAGGGGCGAGTGGGCGACGGCGTAGGCGACTTGGCGGGCTTCGTCGCGGGTTTTGGCGTTTTCGACGCGGACGGTGATGAATTTGGTCGCGCCTTCGCCGTCGCGGACGATGGCTTGGGCAAGTTCGAGGGCGAGGCTGCCGAGCAGGTCTTTGAGCTGTTTGTAACGCGGGTCGGCGATGTTGTCGATTTCGCTTTGGCTGTTTTTGCCGGTGGCGATGATGACGAAGCTGTCGTTGGTGCTGGTGTCGCCGTCAACGGTGATGGTGTTGAAGGTTTCGTCGGCGATTTCTTGGGTCATCAGCTGGAGGACGGGTTGGGAAACTTTGGCATCGGTGGCGATGAAGGAGAGCATGGTCGCCATGTTGGGATGAATCATGCCGGAGCCTTTGGCGATGCCGGTGGCGCGGACGGTGTGTTTTTCGCCGACGCTGCCTTCGCGCGAGGCGGATTTGGGCACGGTGTCGGTGGTCATGATGGCGCGTGCGGCATCCGCCCAGTCGGCGGGCTGCATTTTGGGCAGGGCGGCGACGATTTTGCCGACGGGCAGGGGCTCGAGGATGACGCCTGTGGAGAAGGGAAGGACTTGGGAGGGTTTACAGCCGGTTTGTTCGGCGGTGGCGGCGCAGGTTTCGATGGCGTCGATTCTGCCTTGAGCACCTGTACCGGCGTTGGCGTTGCCGGTGTTGATGATGATGGCGCGCACGCCGTCTTCGTCGAAGAGATGTGATTTGGCGATGTGGACGGGGGCGGCACAGAAGCGGTTGGTGGTGAAGACGGCACCGACGGTGTTGCCGCCGGAAAGTACCATCAGGGTGAGGTCGGCGCGGTCGGTTTGTTTGATGCCTGCGCGGGCGGTGAAGAGTTGGATGCCGTCGATGTTCAGCAGTTGGTCTGCGGTTTTTTCTGTGAGGTTGACTGCCATTTTGCTGCTCCTTTGTTTGGGGTTGCTATGGGTTTGGGTTTCAGACGACCTTTTGGTTCATCGGAGGTCGTCTGAAAAGTGTTCAGAATCCTAATACGGGGATGATAATCGGGGCGATGGCGGCGGTCAGTACGCCGTTGAGGGTCAGCCCCAGCCCTGCGTATGCCGCCATGCGCCGGCTGCGCTCGAGTGAGGCGGCGATGCCCATGGCGTGTGAGGCGGTGCCGAGCGACATGCCGACCGACGAGGGCATGCCGACGGTGTTTTTAAGTACGGTATAACCGGCTATCTGCCCGACCAGTCCGGCGACGATGACGGTGGCGGCGGTGATGGCGGGGATGCCGCCTATGGTGCGGGTGATTTCGATGGCGATGGGGTTGGTCACGGATTTGGCGGCGAGCGAGAGGACGACTTCGCGTTCCGCGCCCAGCCATTTGGCGAAATACATGCCCGTGATGATGCCGGTAACGCTGCCGGCGAGCTGCGAGACGATGACGGGCAGCCACTGGCTGAAGATTTTTTGACGGTTTTGATAAAGCGGGACGGCGAGCGCGACGACGGCGGGCTTGAGCCAGAAGTCGATAAACTGCGCGGCATCGTGGTACACGGCGTAATCGATGTCGAGGATTTTGAGGTAGGCAATCAGGGTAACGGTGCTGATTAAGACGGGGTTGAGCAGCAGATAGCCCGTCCGCGCGCGGAGGATGAGTGCCAGCGCGTAAACCGCCAGCGTCAGGAAAAGCAGGACGCTGGGCTGCTGCCACAGGGAAAGGATGCCGTCCATCAGATTTTCTCCCGTATCCATTGATGCACCTTGCCCGTTACCAACAGGACGCACACAGTACTGGCGGCGGCGGAGACGAGTATCGACAGCCAACTGTCGGCAATCAAATCCAAATAGCTAATGACGGCGACGCAAGGCGGAACAAGAAAAAGCGTCAGGTTTGACATCAGCGCGTCGGTAAGCTGCTGCAACCACTCGGCTTTCACCCACCCCGCCTGAAGCATGGCAAACAAAATGCCCATGCCGATAATGCTGCCGGGCAGCTTGATGCTCGTAAGGTAGGCGGCGGTTTCGCCGAGCGCGAGGCAGCCGAGCAGGACGAGCAAGGCGCGGATGGAGTGCATGGGTCGGGTTTCCTCTATGGTTTGCCGCTTTGCAGACGGGCGGTTTATGAATCTTTGTTAATAATTGAATCATAACGCCCTTGGGGTCGTCTGAAAAGTGTGGCTCAGCCCGAATGCAACATCGATTTGCCGTTTTCTCATTTATCTGAATCAATCAATGCTGAAACCCAACAAGGTCGTCTGAAAGCATCTTGCCGGCTTTCAGACGACCTTGTCGGGTTGCCGCCCATAAAAAACGGCATGGTCAAAAGCCACGCCGTCGGATAGGGATTTTCCGCCTAGGATTTCCGGTACGGGTTTTCCACACATTCAATCAAGGCTCGCAGGTATTCGCGCAACTGCTTCTCGCTGCATCCCATCAGGAGTGCGTCTTCGAATGCGTCTTGCGCCGCCTGATAAAGCTCGGTCATGTTTTCGGTCATGACTTTCACTTTTTCAGTGCAGGATACGATTTGCCCGTCGTCGTCATACCATTTGGGCATTTCAGGCATACTCACGTTGGTACTTTCCTAGACTTAATTGAGGAAACGGGACGGATCGTTTTTCTTCACGCGGCGGGCGAAGGCGTATTTGGCGTTCCAGTATTTGTTGCTGAGGCTGGTAACTTCGATACGTTTGCCGGTACGCGGCGCGTGGATGAAACGGTTGTTGCCGATGTAGAGGCCGACGTGGGAGATTCTGCCGCGACCCATCGTGCGGAAGAACACCATGTCGCCCGGCTGCAATTCGCTACGCGATACGCCGACACCCATTTTTGCCTGTGCGGCGGAAGTGCGCGGGAGGTTTACGCCCATCGAGCGTTTGAAGATGTGCTGCATGAAACCGCTGCAATCGAAACCGGTGGACGCGGATGTACCGCCGTAGCGGTAGGCTACGCCCAAAAGCCCCATCGCGCTGCTGATGAGTTCGTCTGCATTGTCTGATGACTGTACAGAGCTTACGGGTTGACGGGGAGCGATCGCGGCAGTGATTGCGCGTCCGGGTTGGAGGAGTGCCGGGGAAGCAGGTTGTCTTGCATCTTCAAATTGGTTTAAAACCTGCTGTCTGTTTCTGACGAACGAATCGAGATCGTCGGCGTTTGCAAAATGAATGCCGGACAGCACATAGACCGAAGCCAATAGTGCCGCCAGCCTGGATAAGGCTTTCATGTTTGACTGATTCCATTTTCAGACGACCTGTCTGCCGCCTGCTATTATGTTATTCTGTATCTGGGATATTCAGGCGATTGTATATAAAAAACAGGATGTTTGGCAAAAAAGCGTCTGTTATATTGCGTTAAAGCGTTGTTTATAAAAAATTTTGCAAAGATACCCGACCAATGATGATACCTACTCTGCTCGCTATGCGCGACTTTTCCAGAATGCGCGAAATTATTACCGTGCTGACGAAATACGGCTTGGGCGGCTTTGTGCAGCGCATCCGTTTGGGCGCGGCGGGCGGGGACGAAGTGCATCCCGACAGCCGTTATATGAGTACGCCGCGACGCTTCCGCAAAGCGTTTGAGGAGCTGGGGCCGACCTTCGTCAAACTCGGTCAGGTATTGTCCACACGGGTCGATATTTTCGGGGCGGAGTGGATTGAAGAGTTCGAACAACTGCAAAGCAACGTCGCGCCGATACCGTCGTCTGAAATCTATACTTTGGTCGAAGCCTATTTGGGCAAACCCGTTTCCGAAGTGTTCCGCAGCATAGACCCGAAACCCGCAGGCAGCGCGTCGGTGGCGCAGGTACACCGCGCCGAACTTTTAGACGGAACCGCCGTCGCCGTCAAAGTCAAACGCCCCGACATCGAGCCGGTCATTCAGGCGGATTTGCGGATTTTGAACCACCTCGCCAGACTGATGGAATCCGAAATCCCCGAAGTGCGCCGTTACCAGCCCGTATTGATGGTCGCCTATTTTGCCAAGAGTCTGGCGAAAGAAACCGACTTATCGGTGGAGCTGCGCTATATGCAGCGCTTCGGTCAGACCTTTTCAGACGACCCCTTGGTCCGCATCCCCGCCGTCTATCCCGACATTTCCAATCGGCACATCCTCGTACAAGACTACATCGGCGGCACGCTCCTGAAAGATGCCGAACTCGACACCATGCCCCACACCTTGCGCAACGGGCTTGCCGGACGGATTACCGACACCCTCTTCACCATGATGCTGCGGCAAGGCTTTTTCCATGCCGACCCCCATCCGGGCAACATCTTCATCAACGACAACGGCGGCATCACCTTCATCGACTTCGGGCTGGTCGGACACCTCGGCAACACCCGCCGCCGCGAAATCCTCAACCTCATCAACGCCCTGACCAACAACGACGCGCTGCTCATCCAATACGTCCTCAGCGACTGGGCGCAGGGCGATTTGCCCGACGAAAACCTGCTCGGCGCCGATGTTTTGGAAATGCTGCTCAACTACGAACACACGCCTATCCGCGACCTGCGCGTCAGCCAAGTCATCAACGACATCACTTCCATCATGCGCCGCCACGGGCTGACCCTGCCCGGCGACCTCGTGATGCTCTTCAAAACCCTCATCACCCTCGAAGGCGTCGTCAAACGGCTCGACGGCAGTATCGAACTGCTCGAACGCGCCAAACCCATCACCGAAGCCGCCGTCAAAGAACAAGCCTCCGCCGCCCACATCGCCCGCAACGCCAAAACGCAACTGCGCACCCTGTTGCAAATGGCGGAGTCGCTGCCGCAAGACTTCTTCAGGCTGACCAGAATGCTGCAAAAAGGCAAATTCGGCATCACCCTAGACCTCAAGCAGTCAGACCGCATCAGCCATCAAATCGACAGCGCCGCCAACCGCCTGACCATGGGCATCGTCACCGCCGCCCTGATTATCGGTTCGTCCATCGTCATGAGTATAGACACCGGCCCCAAGTTTATCGGCTTCGTCGGCTACCTTATCGCCTTCGCCAACAGCCTGTGGATTATCTGGTCGGTGTGGCGGTCGGGGAAACACTAAACTGCCTGCTTCCGAAGCAGACCACCTCAAAAGCAGGCAAGAAATTTTGTGCTTTGCACACCTTGCGGCACGATATTAAAACAACTTACGCACTTCGGCTTCGATATCCGCCGCCCGCATAAAAGTTTCGCCGATTAAGAACGTATGCACGCCATGGCCGCGCATAAAGTCCACATCGTCTTTGTTTCGGATACCGCTTTCCGTAACGACCGTTTTGCCCGACAGCTCAGGCAGCAGGTCTAAAGTCTGCTGGAGCGTGACTTCAAAAGTCCGCAGATTGCGGTTGTTCACGCCCCAAAGCGGCGTGGTCATACTGCGGCATTTTTCCAATTCGGATTGATCGTGCAATTCCAGCAGCACGGTCAAGCCCAAATCGTGGGCAACGGCTTCAAAATGCGTCAACTGCTCGGCATCCAAGGCCGCCGCAATCAATAAAACCGCATCAGCGCCCCATGTGCGCGCCTGATAAATCTGATAGTCGTCGATGATGAAATCCTTGCGCAACACCGGCAGGCTGACCGCCGAACGCGCCTGTTTCAAATACTCGGGCGAACCTTGGAAATACACTTCGTCGGTCAACACAGACAAACAAGCCGCCCCCGCGCGTTCATAAGCGCGCGCAATATCCGCAGGGTGAAAATCAGGCCGTATCAGCCCTTTGCTGGGACTGGCTTTTTTGATTTCCGCGATAATGGCAGGCAAGTTTTGAGCGTGTTTATTGCGGATGGAAGCAAAAAAGTCACGCACGGGTTCGGCATCGCGCAACTGCGCTTTGACTTCCGCAAGCGGCACCGCCGCTTTTTGTGCGGCCACTTCTTGAGCCTTGGTGGCAAGGATTTTATTGAGGATATCGGTCATAAATGGCTTTCGGTCAATACATGGCGGAACCACGCAAAACAGCAGGCAACCCGATGTCGCCGCTTTTTGCGCCCTTCCATACCGTAAAGGGAAAAACGGTTTATCTTAACATTTACGAGGTCGTCTGAAAAACAGAAGATGGTTTCAGACGACCTCCCCGCGATGACAACACAACATACCCACCCCGCCCGCAACCGAAATCTACCGCCCATCCCATCTCGCTGGTCAGACAATCCGCATATGCTATGATGTTTCACTGCCGCGCCATCCAACCGATATCCCGCCGCACACACCCGATACACCCAAAGGAATCATTTATGAAAAGATGGATAATATGGGGCCTCCTCCCGCTTCTCCTCATCTGGGCGACCAGCGTGGCTTGGCTGCATTACCAAGCCGTCCAAGCAGAAAAAGCATCCCAAAACATCAAACCTGCCGACATCGCCGTCATCCTGGGCAATTCCGTCAACAGGCGCGGCAAGCCCAATCCCTGCCTGCGTTCCCGAGTGGAAGCAGGCGTCGCCCTCTACCGCCAAAACAAAGTCAGCGGGTTGCTGATGAGCGGCGGCACGGACGGCGACGGCAGCAACGAAGCGGCAGCCATGCAATCTATGGCGATAGACATGGGCATCCCGCCCGAACACATCCGCATCGAAAACAAATCGGAAAGCACTTTTGAAAACATCGCCTTGAGCGCACCACTGTTGCAAGACGTATCCAACGTCATCATCGTCAGCGACGCCTTCCATCTCGCACGCGCCGAGTGGCTCGTCAACCGTCATTTAAAAGGCAAAAACGTCCAGTTTTACGCTTCCGGTTCCTGCGGCGACTCCACGCCCAATTACCTGCGCAAACTCTCTCGCGAAATACCCGCGTGGATTAAAGCCATGATTATGCACCGCTGAATCCTGTCCGTCCGAAGCAAATAGTTTTAGACTTGGGCAAACAGCGTTCACAGCTAGGCATTGTCTGCATGGTTCATCATTGACAAAAGGTCGTCTGAAAACCGAAATCCGTTTTCAGACGACCTTTCCGTTATTCATCCCTTCAAACGCGATATCTATAAATACCAAACTCCATATCGCCGCAAACGCATTTCCGTTATATCCAAAGAAGCAAACAATATTTCCCGCGCGATTCCCGCCTTGTTATATTCCCCGCTCAAGTATTTGTCTGATAAGGAAAATATGATGGGACTCAAATCATGGCTGGGCATTATCTTCATCGGCGCGACGGTGTGGCTCGCCTCATGCGGGCAGTCCGGCGGCACGTCGGGCAAAGGCAAACCCGAGCGCGTCGTCATGTTGAATGTATCGTACGACCCGACACGCGAGTTCTACCGCGAATACAATCCGTTTTTCCAACACTACTGGCAAAAAACACACGGACAGGAAGCAGATATCCGCCTCTCCAACGGCGGTTCGGGCAAGCAATCATTGACCGTGCAAAACGGCTTGAAAGCCGATGTCGTAACGCTTGCGCTGGCATCCGACATCGACGCGCTCCATCACAGCAAATCAGGCAGGCAACTCTTGTCGGCAGATTGGCAAAAAGCCCTGCCGCACAACAGCACGCCCTACACTTCAACCATCGTGTTCCTGGTACGCAAAGGCAACCCCAAGCAGATTCATGACTGGGACGACTTGGTCAAAGGCGACGTACAAATCATCACGGCAAACCCAAAAACCTCAGGCGGCGCACGCTGGAATTTCCTGTCGGCTTGGGCATACGCACAAGAAAAAGGCGGGGATGCGGCGGCAGAACAGTTTGTCTCCGAACTCTACCGCCGCGTGCCGGTCATGGACGCAGGCGCGCGCGGTTCAACCATAACCTTTACACGGCGCGGATTAGGCGATGTTTTGCTGGTATGGGAAAACGAAGCGCACCTCGCCTTGCAGGAAAATCCGAACCAATTTGAAATCATCACGCCGTCAATATCCATGCTGTGCGAACCGCCCGTCGCCGTGGTCAGCGCAGTAGCAAAAGAAAAAGGCACGGAACAAATCGCCAAAACCTATTTGGAAATGCTGTATAGCAAAGAAGCGCAACGAATGGCGGCACGCCATTTCTACCGCCCCACCGACGAAGCCGTACGCGCCGAATTTAAAACCCGCTTCCCCGATTTGAAACTAGTCAGCATCGACGAAACCTTCGGCGGCTGGCACAAAGCACAAGCACGATTTTTCAACGACGGCGGCGTATTCGATAAGATTTACCGACCGCAAAGCTGATTGCATTCAGATATAGTGGATTAAATCTAAATCAGGACAAGGCGACGAAGCCGCAGACAGTACAG
>JVVZ01000489.1:0-3517 GCA_001062585.1 Neisseria meningitidis | reverse complement strand
ACTGTCTGCGGCTTCGTCGCCTTGTCCTGATTTAAATTTAATCCACTATATTGTCCAGATGGGATGGATTATTGAATGGACCCTATCCTAAATAATTAAGACAGTCCTCAATATTTTTTTCACTTTTCCATCATTTCTTTTATTGCTTGATACAGAACGTCACCAATAAAATCTATCCGATATTAATATGCATAAGCACCATCTCGTACATGACCTTTTTGCAGGTAGGCATTAGACACATAACCAGTCAGCCCGCCGACTTGAACTTTAACCCAGCAGCCACCGTTGGCATTGGTACAGGCGTTGGTTTCAGCCACCACTTGAAGTTGCTGACCGTCTTTCAATTGGGTAACAGAAACTGCTGAAATAGACGGTCCTCCTCTGAGATTTAACGAACCACTACCAGATTCTGAAATCACAAAAGCAGGGTAACGAACGAGTTTTTCGGTAACTTTGGACGCTTGTTGTGAAGCGGTTGGTTTTGCAGTAGCTTTTGGGGATTCTTCTTGTCTAATTCTGGGTTCTTCTTGTTTTATTCTGGCCTCTTCTTTTTGCTTAGGTTCCTCTTCTAAAGCTTGTTTCTTTTTCGCTTCTTCGCGTTTACGTTCCTCAGCAGCCTGTTTTTTCTTTGCTTCTTCCTGTTTTTTCTCTTCTTCCAGCATTTGTTTCATCTGTAAGTCTTCTTGGGCATCTTGGTAGGCTTTTTGATAGAGTTCGTCTTCTCTTTGCTGTTGCTCAATTTGTTTCCGGTGTTCTTGTTCTTGATTTTCGCGTTCAGCTTGTTGCTTTTGTTGCTGCGCCAGTTGTTCTTTCAATGCAGCAAGCTCTTTTTGGGTTTCACTTTCTCCACCATTACAGGCAGCAAGCAGAGACAGAGATAAAAAACCTACGGAAATAACTGATAAAGCTTTTTTCATGTTTACTCTCTAATAGTTGAACGAAGAGAAAAAGTCTTCAAAATTGGAGATAGCCTACATATCATTCAAGATGATGATGGCGTTGATATTATATTGCCGACTTTATGCAACTTTTACAAAAATCTGTTTTTGATAATATATTTTCCTTATACGCCATGTCAATACTGATTATCATATTCCTAGGCTATGCATTAATGTTATTCCCAATTTAAATAATATCCGATGACGAAAAGCCATAAAAATATTTGTCGACAACAAAATTCGTACTTGGACGGATAGAAACAATCGGTTACTAAAAAATATAGCTGAACGGCTGTATGAATTTCGTAAAATCTTAAGAAAAAGCGGAACCTGCCTGTACAGCCGCGTTCCAATTATTTTCATCATTTTAGGATTCGGATGTTCAAAAAAGCCCTTGTTTTTATATTGATTTTGTTCTTTACCGCCGCGCTTTTGCCGCTGTGGATCATGTGGCGCGATTTTTGGGTATCTCGGTTGGATGCGGATACGGTGCGTCCGGCGGATGCTGCGGTTGTGCTTTCGACCCGTTCTTATGAAGGGGGTCGTCTGAATCCTTGTTTGGTGGCGCGCGTTGAAGCGGCTGTCGAGCTGTATCGTGCCGGCAAGGTGAAAAAGCTGGTGATGTCGGGCGGACTCAGCCGCGATTTTCAGTCTGCTTCGGGCAATATGCAGGCGATTGCGGAGAAGATGGGGGTGCCGAAAGAAGACATTATCCAAGAGCGACGGGCGGAAAATACGTTTGAGAACATTGTGTTCAGCCGCGATTTTATTGAAAACAGCCCGCGCGTCGTTATTGTCAGCGCCGGTTTTCACTTGGCGCGGGCGCGGATGATGGCGGACAAGCAGTGGCAGGGACACGATATTCAGGTGTATGCCGCACCGTTTTGTTCCGAGCCTTACGGCGGCTATGGTTACACGGTATTGCGCGAGTCGGCGGCGTTTGTCAAAAACGCTTTGAAGGGAAGGTTGTAGTTTCAGACGACCCGAAGTTGCCGGGTCAAATCATGTATAATTGCAAACAATTTGACTGTTTGATTTAACCGTTTGACCGACCTACCGACAGGACTCCGACATGATCAACCCTATCGCTGCACTTTCCCCCCTAGACGGCCGCTACGCCCAATCCGTTGAAGCATTGCGTCCGATTTTCTCCGAATACGGCCTGATGAGGGCGCGCGTCAAAGTCGAATTGAGCTGGCTCAAAGCCCTCGCCGCCGAACCGAAAATTACCGAAATCCCCGCCTTCAGCGATTTCACGCTTGCCGAAATCGACAAAGTCATCGAAAACTTTTCATTGGAAGACGCAGCCGCCGTCAAAGCCATCGAAGCGACCACCAATCATGATGTCAAAGCCATCGAATACTGGCTCAAAGAACGCTTCGCCGGCGTACCCGAAGTCGCCGCCGCCAGCGAGTTCATCCACTTCGCCTGTACCAGCGAAGACATCAACAACCTGTCCCACGCCCTGATGCTGCAAGAAGCGCGCGAAACCGTCATCCTGCCCAAACTTGCCGAAATCATCGAAAAACTCACCGGCATGGCGCACGACCTTGCCACCATCCCCATGATGAGCCGCACCCACGGCCAGCCCGCCACGCCGACCACCTTGGGCAAAGAAACCGCCAACATTGTGTACCGCCTGCAACGCCAGTTCAAAAACCTTCAGGCGCAAGAATTCCTCGGCAAAATCAACGGCGCAGTCGGCAACTACAACGCCCACATGGTCGCCTATCCCGACGTCGATTGGGAAACCCACTGCCGCAACTTTGTCGAAATCAGCCTCGGCCTGACCTTCAACCCCTACACCATCCAAATCGAGCCGCACGACTACATGGCTGAATTCTTCCAAACCCTCAGCCGCATCAACACCATCCTGATCGACTTCAACCGCGACGTTTGGGGTTATATTTCATTGGGTTACTTCAAACAAAAAGTCAAAGCGGGCGAAGTCGGCTCTTCCACCATGCCGCACAAAGTCAACCCCATCGACTTTGAAAACTCCGAGGGCAACCTCGGCATGGCAAACGCCGTATTGGGCTTCTTATCCGAAAAACTGCCCGTCTCCCGCTGGCAGCGCGACCTGACCGACAGCACCGTCCTGCGCAACATGGGCGTAGGCGTAGGCTATGCCGTGTTGGGTTTCGCCGCCCACCTGCGCGGCCTGAACAAGCTCGAACCCAACCCCGCCGCGCTGGCCGCCGATTTGGATGCCACTTGGGAGCTGCTCGCCGAACCGATTCAAACCGTGATGCGCCGCCACGGCGTCGCCAATCCTTACGAAAAACTGAAAGACCTGACGCGCGGCAAAGGCGGCATCACGCCCGAAGTGCTAAAAGTCTTCATCGAATCGCTGGAAATCCCCGCCGAAGCCAAATCCCAACTGCTCGCCCTGACCCCCGCGCTGTACATCGGCAAGGCGGAAGAATTGGCGAAACGGATTTGATACCGTCTTCATGATTTGAGATTGAGTTGAAACAAAAGGTCGTCTGAAAACCAAGATTCAGGTTTTTCAGACGACCTTTCGTCAAATATAGTGGATTAACTTTAAACCGGTACGGCGTTGCCTCGCCTTAGCTCAA
>JVVZ01000488.1:0-4597 GCA_001062585.1 Neisseria meningitidis | reverse complement strand
TACTGTCTGCGGCTTCGTCGCCTTGTCCTGATTTAAATTTAATCCACTATATAGTGGATTAAGGTTGCCAACCTGTAAACGCATACGGTTCAACTGAAAAAACGAGGTCGTCTGAAAAAAAAAACGGCGGATGCTTTTGAGATGGAAATACACCATAGGCGCATCGGTATGGTTTGGCGATAAAAAACTGCACCTTAATAGTTTGGAGGGGATGTCCAACTTTTGGGGTGCAGTTCGGTTTCAGACGACCTTTGGGAAACGGTCGTTTGTCGGGAAGGGTTTGGCGCCGTTATGGTTTGACGGCTTTTCCATTGATGGTGACGGATGTGAGTTTGAGGTCGTAAGTTTTGCCGTCGTCGGTGTAATTGATTTCGGCGGGGATGTTGTTGAAGGCGGGGGCGAACGAATAGGTCACGGTGTCGTCGCCGCGTTTGACGCGGTATTTGTTGACTGTGGTGGTACCGCCGCCGATTTTGTAGTTTTCGCTGCCGACTTTGGTCATGCCACTGACGGGGTAGAGTTTTTTGCCGTTGGTGATGTTCAAGCCGGACGGCAGGCGGGCATCGTTGGCGGCAAGCTGCCAAGCCAGCGTAAAGAGGTCGAGTGTCGTGCCGCCGGTT
Organism: Neisseria meningitidis; assembly: GCA_001062585.1. Taxonomy (GTDB): domain Bacteria; phylum Pseudomonadota; class Gammaproteobacteria; order Burkholderiales; family Neisseriaceae; genus Neisseria; species Neisseria meningitidis_D. Next base: position 3,977 of record JVVZ01000488.1, on the reverse strand, counting down.
TTGGCGGTTTCGCTCGAACCGGCTTTGCCGTAAGTGATGCTGTTGCCGCTGAATTTGGCTTCGGCATAGAGTTTGCCGCCGCGGACGTCTTTATAGTATTTGGGACGGAGGGTGTTGCCGCTGATGGTGCCGCCGGATTCGAAGCGGATGCTGTACATCGGGACTTTGATTCTGGACACGATGGTGTATTGGTTGCCGCTGCGTGTGAAGGTCATGGTGGCGGGTATGCCGTAGCTGCCGGAGTATTTCAGGGTGGCTGATTGGGGCAGTCCTGCGGCATAGGCGTTTGCGGCGCTTAGGGAGAGGGCGGCGGCGATTAGCAGGGTGGGTGTTTTCATGATGTCATTCCTCCTGTTTTGGGTCGTCTGAAAGAATTTCAGACGAGCTTGGGTTTATTGGAGATTGCCCGAACCGAACATAAATTCTATCTGGCTTTGGTAATAGCTGTTGCCGTTGCGTTTGTCGAAGTCTGCGGCAAACTCGCGGGCATGTTGCGCCGCTTTTTCGTCAAAAGGAGAAAGCGCGATGAGGTAGTCTAAATAGAGCATATTGTCGTTTGGGGCATGTCGAATGATGGTGTCGCCGTGCCGGTTCATCAAATCGAGGGCGCGTTGCGACTGTCCGAGTTTGTACGCCAGTTGGGAAAAGAGGGGGATCAGGCGGACGAACTCTTCGTCTTCTTCGACGTTGATTTTGTCTATGGCTTCGTCCAAAAGGCGTTCCGCCTCCTCGTATTTGCCCAGCCTTATCATGCTGTCGATGACGGGGTAGTAGGTGAGGTGCGGCACTTCGGCGCAGGTCATTTCGCCCGTTAAGATGGGCTGGGCGGTATCGATGGCTTTTTGGTACTGCCCGATAAAATGGTAGAAATTGACCTGATCGGACTGTTCGCACGCGGGGCAGTCGGAAAATTCATCTGCGGCGGTTTGCTGCCATTTTTGGAAATTTTCTTTGGCGGCGGCGTGGTCTCCGGTCAGGATGTTTTGCAGCATCAGGGTTTTATAAAATGATGAAAGACTGAACCGCATGTTTTCATAGTGGTAACGCATTGTTTCGTTCGCTTCCTCGATTTCCTTTTTGTCGAGAAAGAGGTCGCGGGCAAGCATGGGAATGATCCATTTGAATTTCCACTGGCAATCGATTAAATCGTCGAAGCCTTCGGGAAAGCCGTCGTCTTCAGGATGCTGCTCGTAGCTTTCGTCACAGCGGTCCAAGTGATGGTCGATCAGCCAGTTTAGGCAGTGCAGCTTGAAACCGGGAGAAAAAGAGCGGTTATTGAGCGGGTCTCCGACAACAAAATCGCATACCGCCCGCGTTGTTTCGGGGTTGTTTTTGAGGCTTTGGTTGAATAAATCGATGGCTTTGCTTTGGCGTTTACGGTAGTCGGATTCGGAAATGATATCCGAAAGGGTCAACCGGTTTTGGCTCATGGTGTTTCCTTGTGGGGTGCTGCGCATTGGGCAGGATTACGCGAGTAAGGTTTGTCCTTCGGTGTTGCGCTCTGAATTGAATACGCGGTTGCCTTCGATTTTCAGACGACCTGCAACGAAATCGGCAACGGCTTGCGGGAAAAGGCGGTGTTCGACGGTCAGGACACGTGCGGCAATGTCGTCGGGCGTATCGCCGTCGAGGATCGGGACGATGCCTTGCGAGATAATCGGACCGCAGTCCAGCTCGGGGGTTACGAAGTGGATGGTGCAGCCTGCGACGCGGCAGCCGGCTTCAAGGGCGCGTTCGTGGGTGTGCAGACCGGTGAAGGCGGGGAGGATGGATGGGTGGATGTTGATCAGGCGGTTTGAGTAATGGGCGCAGAATTCGGGCGTGAGGATGCGCATAAAGCCTGCGAGGACGACCAAATCAGGTTGATAGGCATCGATTTTCTCCATCATGGCTTGGTCGAAAGCGAGGCGGCTGGGGAAGTCTTTGTGGTTGAGGCTGTCGGTGGCGATGCCGCGCTCGGCTGCCCAAGCCAGTCCGGCGGCGGTTGCGCTGTTGCTGAGGACGGCGGCGATGCGGGCGTCTGGAATGGCGGCATTGACGATGGCCTGCATATTGCTGCCGCGGCCGGAGATGAGGATAACGATGTTTTTCATGGCGTCGGTTGTAGGAGGTTGGTAGGTTTTATTGTATAGCAAAACAAAATCGCAATGTTATGGCGCGGGTTTATTGGGGGTTTGATGGGATAGGAGGTCGTCTGAAACGGGGTAAACCATGTTTTGCGAATATACAGAACAGAAATGCCCGAAACGGATTCGGTTCGGGCATCGGGTTAAAGCGCAGGCTTATTGGACTTTTTGAATGTCAACTTGACCGGGAGCGGGTTGGAAATCTTCGGGTTTGCCGATTTTAACCAGCTTCACGTCGAATACCAAAGTGGAATTCGGACCGATTTTTCCGCCCGGCATGACTTGGTCGCGGTAGGCGAGTTTGGACGGGATGTAGAAGGTGGCTTCGCTGCCTTCTTTCAAGAGTTGGATGCCTTCGGCCCAGCCGGGGATAACTTGGCTGACAGGGAAGGTAACAGGACCGCCGTTGGCTTTGCTGCTGTCGAAGACGGTACCGTCAATCAGGCGGCCTTCGTATTCGACAACGACGATGTCGTCTTTTTTAGGCTGTTTGCCGTCACCTTCTTTGGTGATTTTGTATTGCAGGCCGGAAGCAGTGGTTTTCACGCCTTCTTTAGTGGCGTTTTCTTTGAGGAACGCTTCGCCTTTTTCCAAGTTGGCTTTGGCGTCAGCCTGAAGTTTTTCCGCTGCTTTGACTTGTTGTTCTTTCAGGAATTTCATCATGACTTCTTGTGCTTGGACTTCAGTCATTTTGCTTTCTTTGCCGTCATAAGAGGCTTGCAAGGCTTCGATGAAGACTTTCATGTCGATTTCCGCGCCCTGATCTTTCATTTGTTTCAGGGAGCTGCCGATATCCATACCCATTGCGTAGCTGGCTTGTTGGACCGGTGTGCCGATAGAGGATGCGTCTTTTGCGGCAGATGCGCCGGAAGCTGCGGATGCCGATGCGGGCGCAGAGGCTGAAGCAGGTGTATTGGCGTCTTTTTTGTCGCAGGCGGTCAGTGCCAATGCGGCGGCGATTGCCAATGCGCTGAATTTGAAAGTTTTGTTCATGATGTTTTCGTCTTTTAAAAGGGGTCAGTAAAAGAAAGTCGGGATTATAGCCCAGTTTGAATCAAAAGGAATCAAGGCTGTTTAAATTTTCGGCTTATCGTGTAAAGCCGTTTTCAGACGACCTTCGATTTTAGGCTTTGCCCGTCATATCGTGGTGTTCGATGGTAAAGCCGTTTTTTCTGTATGCGCTGAAGCGTTCGCGGGCGTCGGCGAGCTCTTCCAATCTGCTGCCTACAATTTCAAGCACGCGGGCGGGGATGACGGGGGCTTCGTTCCAAAAGTCGGGAGAGAGATTGAGGACGGTGGCGTTTTCAGGGACGGTGGGTAAAGTATCGCCGAACGCGAGCCATACGGGTGTTTCAGACGACATGGGTTGGCCGGGTTGCCAAATTTCATGCGGAATGAAGCTTTCGGGAATTTGCTGCCAAAGGTCGCGGTCGAGGCGGCGGATGGTTTCATCGGAATCCGACCAGACCAATATCTGCCCGCCGTCGCGTATGGCGCGCGCAATCAGGCGGCAGGCGAAGGCGGCGGGGTCGGCGGCGTGGGTGTAGAAAGTGGCTTTGGGCATGATGCACGGGGCAGGGGAGGAAATGGGGGATTATAGTAAAAACGTTGTGAAAGGGCTATGGTAGGGCTGCCTTACCGGCTTGGTTATCAAATGTATTGATCAGCCGCCTCCTGCCTACGTCAGAATATTCAGGCATCCGTACGCTTGTCAGGATGCCTTGTCAAAGAGTATCGGGTTTCAGACGACCTTTTGGGATGGTTGTTTGTATAGTGGATTAACTTTAAACCAGTACTGCGTTGCCTCGCCTTGCCGTACTATCTGTACTGTCTGCGGCTTCGTCGCCTTGT
>JVVZ01000487.1:0-5180 GCA_001062585.1 Neisseria meningitidis | reverse complement strand
GAAATACAGCGCCATTACCAAGGCAAGGAAAATCGCCAACAGCGCGGCAACCAGCAAAGTCGCCAAGAAGAAGGTTTGCAGGCCTTGTTTGGTGTAGCTCAATTCGGCGTATTTCGCCCGTGCCGCTTCAATCAGCGTCGCATCTTGCGCCACATCCTGCGGGATGGGCTGGCGGAAAAACAAGGCGTAATCGCGTCCGTTGTGCGCGCCGATCAGCATCCAGCCTTGCGCGTACAAGACATTTTCTATGTTTTCCAAACTGCGTATCGAGCCGGTCTGCTCCAGCTTCTCCCATCCTTCTTTGTCGAGTTCGGGTTGGTTTAGTTTCAGCGGATTGACACTTTTCTCGGTTTTATGGGTTTTGACGTCGTAGAGTGAAAGCTGGGTAAAGCCGCCCGATTTGGCGGCATTTTTCAGCGCCTTGCCCAAATCGCCGTCCACAGACGCGGTGCTGATCAGGTCGATTTGCACCGGCGTAGCATTACTGACGGCGTTGTCCACTGCCAGATTCAGCGCGGATTTGCTCAAGTTCAGGCTGCGTTCGAGGGCTTCGTGGGTATCGTTTCCGAACCACGAATTAATCGTGCCGTTGATGAACTGCGCGGAAATGCCAAACAGGAACACACCCGGCAATACAGCCACCAGCGTAAACATCCCCGACAGCCGCCGCGCAATCTGCGAACCGAACACGCCCTTGCTCTTGTCGCGCATGAGGAGCAGGACGTAGCGCGTCAAAACCGACGCCAACACCAGCATCAGCAGCGCACACAGGGCGATAATCCACCAGAAATATTCCGCCAGCGGGCTGGTACTGCCCGTTGCGATGGTCAGTCCGTAAAGCAATCCCACCGCCGCCAACACGGCAATCAGGAGAAAGCGGCGCATGGTTTACTCCTGAGAGATGGTCAGAGACTTCCAGCCGGAATCCAAGTGCCAGTTTTTAGAAGTCAATGCGTTGATTTGGAAGGGTTTGGGCAGCTTCGCTGTTGAAAGCAGCAGGCGGATTTCGGCTTGTGTGTCTTTCGCTGCGACGCCGCTTAACGCGCCTTTGGACAGCACTTTCCAGTTGGCGACCGCCCCTACGCCGCGCAAGGCGGTCTCAAGCGTGTCGTATTCGGTGGAAAACGTGCCGACGGTTATGCGGTAGCGGTTGGTCAGCGGATGGAAGGAAAGTTTGTAGTGGATGGTATTGTCGCTGTTGAGCAGCTGGTCAAACTTGAAGCGGTAAGACGGCATGGAAGGCGCAGAAAGCTGCCAGCTCAAAGTGAAATTCAACGGCACGCCCTGCCGGAGCGCCTGTTTGAGCTGGTCGGGCAAATCGGTGCGGAAACGGCTGCTGACGGAAAGCTGTCCGGTCTCGGTCAGTTTCGCCTCGGAGCGGGTTACGCTGATGCCCTCCGCCGCCGCATTCAGCGACAGGGCGAGCAACAGCGTTCCAAACAGCCGTTTACTGCTTTTTGATAAGCGCGTAATAAAAGCCATCTTGATGTTTGTTCGGTAAAAGCACACGCGATTCGATCAGCTCGGCATCGGCGTGGCGGTTGAGGAATTTTTGCAACTGAACGTCGTTTTCTTCGACGAACACCGAGCAGGTGGCAAGCAGCATTCTGCCGTTTTTCGTCAGGGTTTGCCAAAGCGCGTCCAGCAATGTCTCCTGCTGACGGGCGGTTTTGGCGGCATCGGTCGGACGGCGCAGCCATTTCACGTCGGGATTGCGCCGCGCCACACCCGAAGCGGTACACGGCACGTCGGCAAGGATAGCGTCGAAAGGCTTTCCATCATACCACGACGCCAAGTCCTGCGCATCGGCGCAAGCCAGAGCGGTCGTCTGAAACCCCAAGCGGTCGAGATTGTCCTTCACCCTTTTCAGACGACCTTCGTCTATGTCCAAAGCGGTTACATGACAATCCGCCAGTTCCAACATATGCCCCGTCTTCCCGCCCGGCGCGGCACACGCGTCCAAAATCCGTTCGCCGTCTTTAGGGTTTAACAGATACGCCGCCTGCTGCGCGCCGAAATCCTGCACCGACACCAGCCCTTCGGCAAAACCGGGCAGGCGGTTCACCGGCACGGCTTCTTCCAGCGTTACCGCATATTCGTCCAAAGCCTTGGCCGCAATACCTTCCGCCGCCAGCTTTTCCAAATATGATTCGGCATTGCCGTGGCGTCGGTTGACCCGCAGCGTCATCGGCGGATGCGATTGCAGCGCGGTGGTGATGTTGTGCCAGTGTTTCGGATAATGGTTTTTCAGGTATGCCACCCACCACAGCGGCAGGTTGTGTTTCGCCACATCGTCTTTTTTGCACGAAGCCGCAAGCTTGTCGCGTTCGCGCAAAAAACGTCGCAAAATCGCGTTGGCAAACGAACGGTACTGCCCGCGCCCAATTTTCGCGATACTCTCGACCGCCTCATTGACCACGGCATGAGGCGCGTTGCGCGTGTAATGCAGTTGGTACATCGCCGCCAAAAGCAGGCTTTCGAGCTGCGGATTGTCAATCGGCTTTTTCAGCATCTGCGCGAGCATATGTTTCAAGCTGCCCAAATAACGCTGGCAACCGTAGGCAATATCCTGCAACGCGCCGTTTTCCTGCGCCGTCAGCTCGGGATGCGCCGCGCGGATTTGCGCCAACACATCCTGAAGGTTACGCCCTTCGGCGACTGCCGCAATGCTGTCGGCGGCGAGTTTTTGGGCGAGGGACATACTCATAAATTCAATTCCTTAAATGACTGCTGTGGTTCGATTTGTTCGTTAAAAATGTAAACGCCTTACAATCGGTTCGGGCGCTGTTCGGAGCAAGATTCAAATTGTGTTAATCCGATTGCCCGCTCATGACAATATCCATATAGTCCGTTCTTTTCAACACACATAAGGATTCATCATGACTTTGCGCGCCCTTTCCCTGCTTGCCGTTTCCGCCGCACTCGTTTCCGGCAGCCTGACCGCCGCGGCGGCACCGCACAAACATTCCCGCGCTATCTCCCAAGCGCAAGCCGTCAAAATCGCCAAGAAACGCGTCGGCGGCGGCCGCGTTACCGACATCGACCACAGCGACGGACGCTGGGAAATCGAAATCCGCAGAGGCTGCACCGAATACGATGTCGACGTTTCTTCACAAAGCGGTCGCGTCATCAAAGTGGACACCGACAACCACTGCGACGATTAATGAGTTCTTAAGGAAGCCAGACTTATATGTTCGGCTTTTTCGTTTTCAGACGACCTCAAGTTTACCCGAGGTCGTCTGAAAACCTTTTATCTACCGTTTCGCCCGATTCAAGACTTTCAGACGACCGCCCCGTCCCGTTCCAACAATGCCCGATAGCGTTCGGCATCCTGCGGCGAATAGCAACAGAAAATGATTTTTTCGACAGACGGACACTGCGGCAAGGTTTTTTTCAAAATCGCCAAAGCAGTCTCGGCAGCCAAATCGGCGGGGAAACGGTACACGCCCGTGCTGATACAGGGGAAGGCGATGCTGCGGATGCCGTGTTCTTGCGCCAACAGCAGGGAATTTTGATACGCCTCCGCCAGCTTGACCGCTTCGCTGCGGTGTCCGCCGAACCAAACCGGCCCGACGGTGTGAATCACAAATTTCGCCGGCAGCCGGTAGCCTTGGGTGATTTTCGCTTCGCCCGTGCGGCAGCCGTTCAACTTTCTGCACGCTTCCAACAATTCCCGTCCCGCCGCGCGGTGAATCGCGCCGTCCACGCCGCCGCCGCCCAACAACGAGGCATTGGCGGCGTTCACGATGGCATCGACTTCAAGTTTTGTAATATCGCCTTCGACTACTTCAAACACTGCCATGATCTGCTCCTAAACGTGGGGAATCTTGTCGTCAGTTCAACAAAACCAAACGTTTTCCTGCCGATTTTCAGACGACCTCTGAATCATTCAAAGAAAGGTCGTCTGAAAATTGATAACCGGCCCGCTGTTTTTTTGATACTGCTCCTACCGCCAACCGTCATTCCCGCGCAGGCGGGAATCCATCTTTGAACTTCAACAGCGTTTTTCGAGCACCCGTTTCTTGGAATTTTCAATGGATTCCCGCCATGGCTCATCCTCGCGTAGGCGGGGAAGGCATGGCTGCTAAAAAATGGGGAGATGGGCTGGCTCTAAATTTAGTTGACGAAACGGCTTCTACAAAACCGTTCCAACCTCAATTTTATGCCCTGCTGCAAACGCCGCAATCGGCATCCGTTTGCTGCCCGAAGGCTGCAATTCGGTAATTTTCAGCGCGTTCTCGCCGCAGGCAACGACCAAGCCGTCAGCCGAACAGGACAACACTTCGCCCGCCCTGCCTTGTTGTGCCACTACTTCAGTCCGCCAGATTTTCATCGGCTTGCCTTGATATTCCACCCATGCAGCGGGGACGGGGTTGAAGGCGCGAATTTTGCGTTCAATCACTGCCGCGCTTTCGTTCCAATCGATACGCGCTTCTTCTTTGCTTAATTTTTGCGCATAAGTCACGCCTTCTTCAGGCTGTTTGACGCTTTTCAGACGACCTTCTGTTTTTAATTGTTGCAAATCAGCAACAATCGCCGCCGCACCGAGCTTCATCAGCGCATCGTGTACTTCATTCGCCGTATCGGTCGGTTGGATGGCGTAACGGTGTTCGCTGACCACATCGCCGGTATCCAAACCGATGTCCATCTGCATGATGCACACGCCCGTCTCGGCATCGCCCGCTTCAATCGCGCGCTGAATCGGCGCCGCGCCGCGCCAACGGGGCAGCAGCGAGGCGTGGATGTTGAGGCAGCCATGTTTCGGCGTATCCAACACGTCTTGCGGCAGAATCAGTCCGTAGGCGGCAACGACCATCACGTCGGCCTCAACCTCTTTGAGCATTTGCAGGGCTTCGGCGTTGTTGCGCAGTTTTTCAGGCTGCGCCACGCGCAAACCCAATTCCAACGCGGCCTGCTTCACGGGAGACGGAGCAAGCTGCATCCCGCGTCCTTTGGGGCGGTCGGGCTGGGTCAACACCAGCGGGATTTCAAAACCGGCGGCGGCTATGGCTTTTAAGGCGGCAGCAGCAAAATCGGGCGTACCGGCAAAGATGACTTTCATGGGGAAACTCCTTGGAAATGGGTTTCAAACGACCTATAGTGGATTAACTTTAAACCAGTACGGCGTTGCCTTGCCTTAGCTCAAAGAGAACGATTCTCTAAGGTGCTGAAGCACCAAG
>JVVZ01000486.1:0-4849 GCA_001062585.1 Neisseria meningitidis | reverse complement strand
TACTGTCTGCGGCTTCGTCGCCTTGTCCTGATTTAAAGTTAATCCACTATAATGACGGAAGGGAACGGCAGAAAGGTCGTCTGAAAATCAATTCAGACGACCTTTTTTCTAGAAAAATTGTCAACAATATTTCCGGAAAACTGCTGCCAAAAAACCGAAACTAGGGGATAATACCGCCCTGAAAGTGTTTGTTTCCAGTTATAAATCTCTGTTTAAAAGGAATCCCCATGCCTTCCATCAAACGCGCCCTGATCAGCCTGTCTGACAAGACAGGCGCAGTCGAATTTGCCCAAACCCTGCACAAACTCGGTGTCGAAATCCTCTCCACCGGCGGCACGGCGAAGCTGCTTGCCGATGCGGGCGTTCCTGTGATTGAAGTCGCCGACTATACCGGTTTTCCCGAAATGCTCGATGGCCGCGTGAAAACGCTGCATCCGAAAATCCACGGCGGTATTTTGGGGCGGCGCGATTTGGGCGAACACGTCGCCAAGATGGAAGAGCACGGCATCGGCAACATCGACCTCGTTTGCGTCAACCTTTACCCCTTCGCCGCCACCATCGCCAAACCAAACTGCACGCTGGAAGACGCGATTGAAAACATCGACATCGGCGGCCCGACCATGGTGCGCTCCGCCGCGAAAAACTGGAAACACGTCGCCATCGTTACCGACACCGCCGACTTCCCCGCCATTGCCGCCGAAATGGAAGCCAACGGCGGCGCGTTGAGCGACAAAACCCGCTTCAACCTGTCGCGCAAAGCGTTCAGCCACACCGCCCAATACGACGGCATGATTTCCAACTACTTAACCTCGCTTTCAGACGACGTCTTGAGCGGCACGCCCCAAATCGGCGAATTCCCAAGCCAGTTCAACCAAAGCTGGATTAAAGTGCAAGACATGCGCTACGGCGAAAACCCGCACCAACGCGCTGCGTTCTACCGCGATGTGTATCCCGCCGCAGGCAGCCTCGCCGCCTACAAACAGCTCCAAGGCAAAGAATTGTCGTACAACAACATCGCCGATGCCGATGCCGCTTGGGAAGCCGTCAAATCCTTCGACGCGCCCGCCTGCGTGATTGTGAAACACGCCAATCCGTGCGGCGTCGCCGTTGCAGCCGATACATTGACCGCCTACAAACTCGCCTACGCCACCGACACCACCAGCGCGTTCGGCGGCATCATCGCCTTCAACCGCGAAGTGGACGGCGAAACCGTGAAACAGATTACCGACAATCAGTTTATGGAAGTCCTCATGGCGCCGAAGTTCACCGCCGAAGCCCTCGAAATCGCCGCCGCCAAGAAAAACGTGCGCGTGTTAGAAGTGCCTCTGGAAGCAGGCGCGAACCGCTTTGAACTCAAACGTGTCGGCGGCGGACTGTTGGTACAAACGCCCGACATCCACCGCATCAGCCGCGCCGATTTGAAAGTCGTCTCCAAACGCCAACCGACCGAGCAGGAGTGGAACGATTTGCTGTTTGTTTGGAACGTCGCAAAATACGTCAAATCCAACGCCATCGTCTTCGGCAAAGGCGGTCAAACCTACGGCATCGGCGCAGGCCAAATGAGCCGCGTGGACAGCACCCGCATCGCCGCCCGCAAAGCGCAGGACGCAGGTTTGGACTTAAACGGCGCGTGTGCCGCCTCTGATGCCTTCTTCCCCTTCCGCGACGGCGTGGACGTGATTGCCGAACAAGGCATCAAAGCCATCATCCACCCCGCAGGCTCGATGCGCGATCAGGAAGTTTTCGATGCGGCAGACGAACACGGCATTGCGATGGTGGTAACGGGTATTCGCCATTTTAGGCATTGATTCAAGTTTGATTGAAGCAAAGGTCGTCTGAAAACTATTTTCAGACGACCTTTCGTGCAATTGCCATGACTCCTTAACCGCTTGGTGGTAAACGAAATCGAATCGGAACCCTTGCCCATTCAAGCCCGAACCCGCTACTCTTCCGCTTCCCATGACGGCCATGCCTGATGCAGCAATGCGTAGGCAATCAGGCTGCCCGGTTATCCGCATATTTCAGAAATCAAACAAACTGCCCCCTTCCTCACAGGAAATCAAGGAGAGCCACCATGCCCAACCGTACTGATCGCCTGCTCAAACTCTTGCAGCTTTTGCGCACCAGCCGCCATCCGAAAAGCGCGCGGCTGCTGGCGCAGGAGCTGTGCATCAGCGTGCGCTCGGTATACCGCGACATCGACACGCTGCGCCATCAGGGCGCGGTGATAGACGGGGAAGCGGGCGTGGGCTTTGTGTTGCAGCAGGATTGCAACCTGCCGCCGCTGATGTTCAGCGAAAACGAGCTCGAAGCACTGATGCTAGGCATGCGCTGGGCGGCGGCTCATGCTGATGGCGAAATGGCGGAGGCGGCACGCTCGGTGTTGGGTAAAGTGCACGCAGTGCTGCCCGCGCGCTTGGCGGAGCAGGCAGAAGCCCATGCGGTGTATCCGATTAACTGCGCGACGACGTTCGGACACGACGAAGAACACGTTCTGGCGCAGGTGCGGCAGGCTTTGCGGCAGGAGCAGACACTCAGTTTCAGCTACACCGATGTGCAAGGGCAGGCCAGCCGACGCACGGTGTGGCCGGTGGCGTTGGGCTATTGGGACAACGTGCGGCTTCTGGCGGCTTGGTGCACCTTGCGGCAGGCATTCCGCCATTTTCGTTGCGACCGCATCGCGCAAATTCAAACCGGCGCAGCCTATCCCATGCCGCACCGCCTGCTGCTGCAACGCTGGCGGCAGCATGAAGGGCTGGATTTGAGCGCGTTTGATTTGAGCCGCTAGTGCGATGCGGTTTGACCAAGACCATGCTGCTGACAGAAACTGACACAGCCATGAGGTATCCTGACTGGGTTTTAGACAGCCTGCAAACACCTCACCCACAATTGGACAAGGAAACATCATGAGCAAAATCACCCTCTATACTGCAAATCCTTCACGCGGCACCAATGTACGCTGGATGCTGACCGAATGCGGCGCGGATTACGACAACGTGGTGCTGGATTACCCGCAGCTCAAAGAGGCGGACTATCTAGCCATCAACCCGATGGGCAAAGTACCTGCTATCAAACATGCTGGGCAAGTGATTACCGAATTGCCCGCCATTCTCACCTATCTGGCCGAGCTTTTCCCCGAAAAACGGCTGATCCCGGCTGCGGGTACTCCGGAGCGCGGGCAATACTACCGCTGGCTGTCGTTTGGTTCTCAGCTCGAATACGCTATTCTCGACCGCTGGCGTCAGGTGCCGCAGAGCGAGGAATGGCGCCGTTCCCTCGGCTACGGCGATTTCGATACCGCGCTGCATACCCTGCAAACCCTGCTGTCCGACGGCCGCGAATACGCCGTGGGACAATATTTTAGCGCACTCGATATATACTTGACCGCTCTCTTGAGCTGGGGCATGTTCCGCGCCCAAGTGCTGCCGAACGCTGAACCGTTTGCCGGCTATATGCAGCGGCATTTGCAACGGGAAGCGGCGAAGGCGACGTTGAAATAAGGTGCTGCGCAAAAAAAGCTACCTGAATCTTCAGGTAGCCTTTTTTTGTAGAAATTCCTAGGGACTGTGTTGCACGTTTTATTTGTTTGGGGCTGTGGCGGTTGGTATGGCAAGGTTTTTGTACCGTTTATTTTTGCCATTGGGGAGAAAAATCAGCTTGCGATAGGGATATTGCCAACAATTTTTCGCTTTCTAGAGGCATATTTTTCTTTTAAACAACAGTTTTATTCATGGTGTCCCGTATTTTGAAAATACAGGGGAATCATGGAATTAATAAAAAATTAATGAATAAAAATAATCGCTTAAAAATGATAATTGATTAGAGTGTTAACCTTAAATACAACAAAAATTATATTTACTGCGAGTATTGTTACAAATCTTAAAATATTTACTAGCTATACAACGATTATCCTGATATTATACCGTTCATCATAAATACACCGATTATCGTTAAATTAAACCATTTGTCTGGTCAGTGATTGAACGGAGCAATCCTGATTCTGTTTGCAGAATTAAATATAGAGAGCCATATCTTATGACTACCGTTGCAATCGACATCCAACCGCAATTTCGCTTTACCTGTATGGCTGCTAATGCAACCCATTTTTTGTTGCGTCCGGAAAATATGGTTAATGAACTTAACCGCCAGGCAGCGTTGGCAGATAAAAGGGTTTTAATTGAGAATGTGAGCATTGATCCGGAGAGCATTTGTGCGACCGTCGTCAATCGCAACGGTGTCATGTTTGGTCGACCGTCCGGTTTTTTCAGCCAATGCGCCGGAGGTTGTCGCGGAACGCATTTGCTCCAAGGCTTGCCCTCTCCGGCAGATTACGATCATGCGCTCGAATTAAGCGGTAAACATGTTCACGGTGCTTGTTTTCATGAAGCCAATGAGGCAAACAGCACAGGCCTGTTGGAATGGCTGCACGAACAAAAAGCCGATACTGTCATTATTGGCGGATTGGCCATCGAAGAAACTGTCGCCAATACGGCCAAGCAATTGTCTTGGTACAGCGATAATCTTCATATTATTGTCAATCTCGGTGCCTGCCACGGCTATGCGCCTGAAAGCACCATCGAGACTATCTACCAAATGCGGAAAATGGGCATCACTGTTGCTTCGAATGCCGAAGCCATTCCAGAGCTGATGCGTCGTTTCTCCGGCATAAACCAGGTTAAAGTGTCGTAATCTCTTGCTATTACTCCCAGCTGCAAGAGTTTCTTAGGGTCGCCTTTTGGCGGCCCGTTTTTTTATCTGCATTTGTTATAGTGGATTAGCTTTAAACCAGGACGGTGTTGCCTTGCCTTAGCTCAAAGAGAACGATTCTCTAAGGTGCTGAAGCACCAAG
>JVVZ01000485.1:0-29365 GCA_001062585.1 Neisseria meningitidis | reverse complement strand
CTGTCTGCGGCTTCGTCGCCTTGTCCTGATTTAAATTTAATCCACTATAAATATGTATGAAAATTAACTTTCAATATAGTTTATCAAGAAATAAATTTTCGTTCTTATATACAAAACCATCCCTGTGAAGCCATCAGGGTATTAAAATCAAAACACGAGGTCGTCTGAAAATAGTTTTCAGACGACCTTTGATACTAAGTTTCGTTGGGACATGACTCAAGCTACACTTGATTGCTATTAGGTAAACACATCGCCTTACGCCAAAAAACCATCACAATTGCCGCCGCAATGATGATAATTCCGTATGGAATCATACCGTTGCCGTTTTCATATACCGCCCGTCCGCCCGGAAAGCCTGTGCGCGCGGTATTGGCAACCGTGTGGCACGCAATCAATACAAATACCGAGCCGCCGCTGCCGTTATACAGCCATACATAGATAATCCTCACGGCAACCGTCCCTGCCAGCCCCCATGCGATCAGTTCGGCAGGCTGCCCCACGGCAATCATGGACGGCAAATGCCACAATGCCCACGGTACCCCGATAATCAGTGCTGTAACAAGCGGGGTAAAACGCCGTTGCAGGCTTTCCGTAGCGTAGGCCGCATAGCCCAATTCCTCAGCAACTGCCGCGATAAAGAACATGACGAACGCACCGGCAAGCGGCGCAAACGACACGGATAAGGCGGGTATAATTTGTCCTGTTTGGCGTATCGCGACATAAGTCAGCATATAAAGCAAGGGGAAAATCAGTATAGCCGTCCAAAAATAGGCAGAATGCTTGATCCGCCCGTAATCAAACACACGTCCAAACAGTCCGCGCACCGCCGCCATTCCGCCCTCGCGGTAACGCAGCAACGCGGCGGCAATCGTCGGAGTGAGTGCCGCGCCGATGTCGGTCAGCGGCAGATTATCAGGCAGAGGACTGTGTTTGAGAAACAAAGACAGCAGCCAAAACGGCGCGCTCAAAGCGTACACCAGCAGAAAGTATTGCCACGGATGCGAATAACCAGCTGTCGGTTTTTCTGAAGAGGGGTTCTGCATGTTATTCCTGTTCGTTCCGTAAATAAGTTGGCAGGGGAGCAGGTACGGCCTGCTAGATGATGTACAGTATAAAAATATTGCGCGTTTTTTTCTAATTATTATAAAAAGCAGCCTGCACTTCGATTTTTGAAAGTGCAGGCTGCTTTCGATAGAGAGGCCGTCTGAAAATTATTTTTCAGACAGCTTTGAGATTACAGGTAATATGAGGATTTCGTTGGATCATGACCCAAGCTGCGTTTGCTGCCGACTGGATTACGGCATGGTTTGGAATCATTCGGTAACGACAAAACCGCGTGCGTGCGTACCGCACACACCCTACACCTCAATCTTAAGGTTTGCGTCGCCCGCAGGTAAGGTATGTGGCGTAGCCAGGCACTCGGTTGGCCGGGATACGGGTTGCAGATTGCTACTAAGATTGCTACTACAGTCATTTGACTGTTAGAAATTTGTTAAGTAGAATATTTACAATAATTTAATTAGATCTATTTTATGTTTTCCCCCACTCCCAACAACAGAAAAATTAGAAATTTCCTAATAACGATAAATCAAGATTTGTTTTTAATAAAAGAGAAAATTGATAAAATCTCTTATATTCAAAAAAATAGTTATGATGATTATGATGAGCTATACTATCTAGTAATGGCTCTTGAAGATAGGCGTTTTTTGAAACATGGTGGGGTAGATTTTCGGTCTATACTTAGAGAATGTATAAAATTTTTTTTGAGAAAGAAATTCGGTGGTGCAAGTACAATCGATATGCAAATGGTACGTACTATTACTGGTTTTAAAGAACGTACTTTATATCGAAAATTTTATGAATTAATCTTAGCTTTTATTGTTAATTTTAAATTTTCAAAGAAGCAAATTATAGACTGTTATCTAAATAATGCATTTTTTGGCAGTCACTTATATGGAATTGAAAAAGCCACTCAAAAATGTTTTGGAAAATATATAAGTCAGCTTACTTTTGATGAAAAAGCTCAATTAGCAGCCATGTTACAAAGACCTCGTCCTCAACATCCAAGTGCTGAGTGGCAAGAGAAAATCCTAAAAAGAGCGAGGTATGCGCAGATTATTCGGAGTGGAATGAAATATTGCAACAAATAATATCCAATTAGGGGCTTTATCTAAATTCCATATTGATAATTTTTCAGTATCACCATGAAGGATTTCTTCTTTTTTATTATGAGCTTCTTTAATTAAAATATTATTTATTTCTTGGGTGGAGGCATAAACTTGATTAAGCCTATCTGATATTTTGTTTAATAAATAACTTAACTTGTCTTTTCCTTGATTGTTTAAATAAAAATTAAGGTCTTTATGCGCCAGATAAAACTGCCATTGCACACTATCCTCTAAACGGTTTGCCAAACCCTCTAAAGATAAGCTAGATAATTCTAACAATAGTAATTGCAATTCTAAATTCCATGATTGGACTGCTTCCCTATAAGTTACTCTAAGAGGGTCATCCTTTTCAATATTTTTTGCAGTAATAAGCGCATCGATTAGATTTTGTAATGCAAATCTTCTTTTACTTACCGCTTGAATCAATCTAGTGCTAATTGCTGTCAACCTTTCCATCTCTGCTTCTGCATTTTTAATCTTTTGTTGATTGTGAAATGCTTTTTCTTGAAATATTTTCGTAATTTTATTTCCAATCCAACCAGATATTATTACCAAAATAATTTTTTCAAAAAATTCCATTCTTTTTCTCCAAAATACAGAAATTCAGGCTACCTGAAAATCCACTTTCAGGCAGCCTGCACTTTTCTAATTACAGCTTCTCTCTAACCCAGCCTTCTGCCGAATCCAGCATCGTGCCGACTTGGGAGGCATCCGTACCTCCGGCCTGCGCCAAATCCGGCCGTCCGCCGCCTTTGCCGCCGACTTGTTCGGCTGCGAATTTGACCAAATCGCCGGCTTTCACTTTGTTTGTCAGCGGTTTGGATACGCCGGCGCACAATGATACTTTGCCGTCGTTCACTGCCGCCAAAAGAATCACGGCGTTGTCGGATTTGCCGGTTAAATCGGTAACGATTTCGCGCAGGGCGGCTGCGTCGGCTTCGATTTGGGCGGCGACGAGTTTGGCTGCGCCCAAGTCTTTTGCGTTGTCCAAAAGTTTAGCGCCTGCGTGGACGGCGAGTTCGGCTTTGACTTTTGCCAACTCTTTTTCCAAGGCTTTGGCGTTTGCGGCGTTGGCTTGGATTTTGGCGAGTACGTCTTTTTCGGTTTGTGCTTTGACTTCGGCGATGATGTTTTTCATCAGGCTTTCTTGGTTTTGCGCCCATGCCAGTGCGGCAAGGCCGGTGATGGCTTCTACGCGGCGGATGCCTGCGGCGATGCCGCCTTCGCTGATGATTTTGAAGAAGCCGATGTCGCCGGTGCGGGCGACATGGGTGCCGCCGCACAGTTCGGTGGAGTAGTCGCCCATGGTGATGACGCGGACGAAGTTGCCGTATTTTTCGCCGAAGAGCATCATGGCGCCGGATTTTTGCGCGTCTTCAATGGACATGGTTTCCACTTTGACGGGCACGTTGGTGATAATCGCGGCGTTGACGCGGCGTTCGACTTCGGCGATTTCTTCCGCGCTGATGCCTTGCGGATGGGAGATGTCGAAGCGGGTCAGCTCGGCGTTTTGCAGGCTGCCTTTTTGTTCGACGTGTGCGCCCAAAACATCGCGCAGGGCTTTGTGCATCAGGTGGGTAACGCTGTGGTTGCGCATGATGCTGTCGCGGATGTCGTTGTCGATTTCGGCGGAGACGGCATCGCCCACTTTCAGGCTACCTGAAACGACTGCGCCGAATTGTCCGTGTACGGCGGCTTTGATTTTCTGCGTATCTTCAACACGGAAGCGGTTTTCGCCTGTGAAGATAAAGCCCACGTCGCCGACTTGGCCGCCGCTTTCGGCGTAGAACGGGGTTTGTTCCAAAACGACCACGCCGGCTTCGCCTGCTTGGAGTTCGTCCACGGCTTCGCTGCCTTTGTATAAGGCGATGATTTTGGTGTCTTGGCTGCGTTTTTCGTAGCCTGTGAACTCGGTGTCCGCGCCTGTGTAGTCCAGTTGCGCGTTGGCTTTGAAGTTTTGCGCGGCACGGGCGCGGGCGCGTTGGGCTTCCATTTCGCGGTTAAAGCCTTCTTCGTTCAAATCGATATTGCGTTCGCGGCAGATGTCGGCGGTTAAATCGTATGGAAAGCCGTAGGTGTCGTAGAGTTTGAAGATGATTTCGCCGTCCAGTTTGTTGCTGCCTTTGGTCAAGGCGTTCTCCAGCAAAGCCATGCCGGTTTCCAAAGTTTGGGCAAAGCGGCTTTCTTCGTTTTTCAGGGCTTCTTCAATTTGGGCTTGTTTTTCTTTCAACTCAGGATATGCGTCGCCCATCGCTTTGACCAAATCGGGCACGAGTTTGTAGAAAAATGCCTGTTTCTGACCGAGTTTGTAACCGTGGCGTACGGCGCGGCGGATGATGCGGCGCAGGACATAGCCGCGGCCTTCGTTGGACGGCATCACGCCGTCGGCAATCAGGAAGGAGCAGGAGCGGATGTGGTCGGCAATCACTTTCAGGCTCGGCTCATCCATGCTGAACGGCGCGCCGGTTTCGCGGGCAACGGCTTTGAGCAGATCTTGGAACAGGTCGATTTCGTAGTTGCTGTGGACGTGCTGCATTACGGCCGCCATGCGCTCCAAGCCCATGCCGGTATCGACGGACGGCTTGGGCAGCGGGTTCATATTGCCTTGCTCGTCGCGGTTGAACTGCATGAACACGCAGTTCCAAATCTCAATCCAGCGGTCGCCGTCTTCTTCGGGGCTGCCGGGAATGCCGCCCCAGATTTCTTCGCCGTGGTCGTAGAAAATTTCAGAACACGGGCCGCAGGGGCCGGTGTCGCCCATTTGCCAGAAGTTGTCGGACGCGTATTTCGCGCCTTTGTTGTCGCCGATGCGGACGATGCGCTCGGCAGGCATACCGATTTCGTTCAGCCAAATGTTGTAGGCTTCGTCGTCTTCGGCATACACGGTCGCCAAGAGTTTTTCTTTGGGGATGTTCAGCCATTCGGGGGAAGTGAGGAATTCCCAAGCGAAGTGGATCGCGTCGCGTTTGAAGTAGTCGCCGAAGGAGAAGTTGCCCATCATTTCGAAGAAAGTGTGGTGGCGGGCAGTGTAGCCGACGTTTTCCAAGTCGTTGTGTTTGCCGCCTGCGCGCACGCATTTTTGCGCGGTGGTGGCGCGGTTGTATGGGCGTTTGTCAAAGCCGAGGAATACGTCTTTAAACTGGTTCATACCGGCGTTGGTAAACAGCAGCGTCGGGTCGTCGTGCGGCACGAGCGAGGAAGAGCGGACGATGGTGTGGCCTTTGGATTCGAAGAATTTTAGGAATTTTTGGCGTAGTTCGGAGGTTTTCATGATGTTTCGATGTCTCTACTAAAAAGGTTTCAGACGACCTTCCCGGCCGTATGTAATTGTGGAAAGAAAATGGGTGCTATATTACCGCAAAACCTTGTTTCTAGCTATTGAATCAGGGACTTTCAGACGACCTTCCGACTATCGCCCCAATGGAAATTGCTATCAGATAGTGCGTGCCTGATTTATAATCCCTTACTTTCCCTTCCACCCGATATGCAAGGAATGATAATGACCAAACATCTGCCACTCATCGCCCTGACCGCCGTCATGCTCGCCGCCTGCGGAGGTTCGGATAAAAACACCTCCGACAAAGCGGGTCAGGCGGGAAACCAAAATGTATTGAGGATTTACAACTGGTCGGAATACGTCGATCCCGAAACCGTCGCCGATTTTGAAAAGAAAAACGGTATCAAGGTAACTTACGACGTGTACGACAGCGATGAGACGCTGGAAAGTAAAGTATTGACCGGAAAATCGGGCTACGACATCGTTGGCCCGTCCAATACCTTTGTCGGCAGGCAGATTAAGGCGGGGGCTTATCAAAAAATCGACAAGTCCCTGATTCCCAACTATAAAAACCTCAATCCCGAACTGATGAAACTGATGGAAGGCGTCGATCCGAGCCACGAATACGCCGTTCCGTTTTATTGGGGAACCAACACCTTCGCCATCAATACCGAGCGCGTGAAAAAAGCCTTGGGCACGGACAAACTGCCGGACAACCAATGGGATTTGGTGTTCAACCCCGAATACACATCCAAGCTCAAACAATGCGGCATCAGCTACTTGGACAGCGCGGCGGAAATTTATCCTATGGTGTTGAACTACATGGGTAAAAAACCCAACAGCAACGATACCGAAGACATCAAAGCGGCAACCGAGCTGCTCAAGAAAAACCGTCCCAACATCAAACGCTTTACCTCGTCGGGCTTCATTGACGACTTGGCGCGCGGCGACACCTGCGTCACCATCGGCTTCGGCGGCGACTTGAACATCGCCAGACGGCGCGCCGAAGAAGCGGGCGGCAAAGAAAAAATCCGCGTCATGATGCCCAAAGAAGGCGTGGGGATTTGGGTGGACTCCTTCGTTATCCCAAAAGATGCGAAAAACGTCGCCAACGCCCACAAATACATCAACGACTTCCTCGACCCTGAAGTCGCCGCGAAAAACGGCAATTTCGTCACCTACGCCCCTTCCAGCAAACCCGCACGCGAATTGATGGAAGCCGAGTTCAGGGACGACCGCACCATTTTCCCGAGCGACGAAGATTTGAAAAACAGCTTCATCATGGTTCCTATCCAGCCCACCATTTTGAAATTCATGGTCCGCCAATGGCAGGGTGTGAAAGCCGGCAAATAATTTGATACGGATGGATTAAAGGTCGTCTGAAAACTTGAAATACAGGTTTTCAGACGACCTTTTTTGTATAGTGGATTAAATTTAAATCATGACAAGGCGACGAAGCCGCAGACAGTACAGATTGTCGGCAAGGTGAGGCAACGCCGTACTGGTTTAAAGTTAATCCACCATATAAACATCAAACAGGTTTCTTGCGGCTGTCTTTGACCCTTCTCATCCCAACCCACCATACTTGCAGTCATCAAAGTCCAGATATGATATAGTCCCTCCACTTTCACTCGTATTTTGAAACGGAGTAAAACCATGACTCAATCCATCCATATCCACAGTATGACCGGCTTTGCCAATGCCGCAGGAGAATGCGGCGGCAAGCGCGTGAACTTGGAAATCCGCGCGGTGAACCACCGTTATCTGGATGTCCAATTCCGTATGCCCGAAGAATTGCGCTATCTGGAAGGCGCGTTGCGCGAGAAAATTGCGGCATCGGCCGCACGCGGCAAACTGGAATGCCGTATTCAGTTGCAGGACGCGGCGGTCGGCGGGCAGAGTTTGGAAACCAATGAAGAATTGGTGAAACAGTTGTCCGATTTGAACAAAACTTGGCGCAAGGAACACGGTTTCGGCAAGCTGACGGTCGCTGAAGTGTTGCGCTTTCCGGGCGTATTGGCAGGTCAAAGCGAAGACCCCGAAGCTTTGGCGAAAACCGTGCAAGAGTTGCTGGACGAAGCGTTGAAAGAGTTTGCCGCCGCCCGCAAACGCGAAGGCAAAAAACTCGGCGAACATCTGTTGCAACGTTTGGCCAGCATGGAAGAAATCGTGGATGCGTTGAGCGAGCTGTTCCCTAGCCTGCTCCAGGCGCATATGGACAAGGTGAACGCGCGTTTGGCGGAAGCGGTCGGCAATATCGACAACGACCGTTTGCAGCAGGAATTTGCGCTGTTTATCCAAAAATCCGATGTTGACGAAGAATTCAGCCGCCTGCGCACGCACATCGCCGAAGTCCGCCGCATCGTTACGGAAAACAAAGGCAGCGCGGGCAAACGCTTGGACTTCCTGATGCAGGAATTGAACCGCGAAGCGAACACGCTGGGCAGCAAAGCTATCGCGGCGGAATGCACGCAGGCTTCGGTCGAACTGAAAGTTTTGATCGAGCAAATGCGCGAGCAGGTTCAAAACATCGAATAAGCCTTCAAAAATAAAGCAAAAGGTCGTCTGAAAAGTCATTTTCCGCTTTTCAGACGACCTTTTTCTTAATGGATGCTTAGTTTTGTCCGGGTTTGATGACTTTGACTCCCTGCTCTGTACCCAAAATCAACACATCCGCTGCGTTGCGGGCAAAGATGCCGTTTTCGAGAACGCCGGTGATGCGGTTGATTTCGTCTTCCATAGTCAACGGACGGTCGATATGCAAGTCATAGACATCGATAATTTGGTTGCCGTGGAAGGTGGTGTAGTTCAGGCGTAATTCAGGCTGTCCGCCCATTGCCAAAAGTTTGCGCGACACCAGCGAACGCGCGCCGGGCAACACTTCTACGGGCAGCGGGAATTTGCCCAAACGCGAAACATATTTGCTCTCGTCGGCGATACAGATGAATTTGTCAGACGCACTGGCGACGACTTTTTCGTTCAGATGCGCGCCGCCGCCGCCTTTAATCATTTGCAGCATATGGTTCACTTCGTCCGCACCGTCAACATAGACAGCCAGCCCCATCACATCATTCAGCGATACTTCGGGGATGTCGTATTGCGCCATCAGTTCGCTGGACTTTTTAGAAGTCGAAACCGCGCCTTTGATTTTTTTGCCGCTTTTGCCCAACGCTTCGATAAACATATTCACGGTCGAGCCGGAGCCGATGCCGATGTATTCGTTTTCGGGTACGAATTCCACCGCTTTCTCGGCGGCAATGCGCTTCAATTCGTCTTGAGTAGCCATGAGTTCTCCTTAATGGGATGTCGGTTAATGGACATATGTTAACATTTTCATGCCATTTGTGCTTGCCTGCTTACGCTTTTTCCAGCAACACCGCCGCCTGCGCCTCGATGGCTTCCATGCGCCCCAGATAGCCGAGTTTTTCGTTGGTTTTGCCTTTGATATTGACACAAGCCGTCTGAATGCCCAAATCAGCGGCAATGTTGGCGCGCATGGCGGGAATGTGCGGCGCGAGTTTGGGCTTTTGCGCGATGATGGTCGTGTCCACGTTCACAACGCGCCAGCCTAAGGCCTGCACGCTCTTATACGCTTCGCGCAACAATACGCGGCTGTCTGCATCTTTAAACTCGGCGGCGGTATCAGGGAAATGGCTGCCGATGTCGCCCAGACCTGCTGCACCAAGTAAAGCGTCGGTAATCGCGTGCAAAAGCGCGTCGGCATCGGAATGGCCGAGCAAGCCTTTTTCAAACGGGATGTTTACGCCGCCGAGTATCAAATCGCGGCCTTCGACTAATTGGTGGACATCGTAGCCTTGTCCGATGCGGATATTCATGTTTTGTCCTTTTTTCAATGTCAGGTCGTCTGAAAAACAGGTTGGGCATCTGTTCCAAAATTGCCTTTCTTTAAGCCCTTTTTTCAGACCGCCTCAGTATTTGATTTGATAGGCCGCTTGCAAAAACTCGAATATTTCAAAACTCACGGCAGCTTGTTTCCTAACAATCCGAGTTCGCACAAAAAGTCTAAGTTGCGACGATTCAATCCGTCGAGCGTTCCGAAGCCAAATATTCGTCCAACACTTTTACCGCCGATACCAGCGGCAGGTTAAACCGTCGGCGGATAAGTTTTAAATCCTGGATGCGGCTGCCCGACAAATTCTGCTGCAACCAGCGGTAGGATTCTGCTTTATCGGCATATAGCGCGGCCAGTGCTTTTTGGCCGGCACGTTTTTCCATGCCGTCTGCAAACAGATAAGCGGCTCCGACAAACACCAGCCCATACCATCCTTGCTTCTGTTCGGGCGAATAAAATACGACGACCGCAATAAAGGCGGACAATAAAATCAATTTCAGCCATACGAATGGTTTTTTCATTGCCTCATCCTGACTCAGAAAAATAAGATTTTCAGACGGCCTGCAACAACAGCCTCACAATAAATTCATCCTGCGGCAGCGTCAGCTTCAAATTGCGCGTATCTCCCTGCACCAGCAGCGGCTGCACGCCCAGTTTTTCAACTGCCGACGCTTCGTCTGTAATATCGCTCAAATCCTCTGCCGACAGAGCTCGGTGCAATAAGGCCGTCTGAAAAAGCTGCGGGGTTTGCGCCTGCCACAATCCGGCGCGGGAAATGGTTTCGCCGATATGGTTTTTACCGTCGGCGCGTTTGAGCGTATCGGCAACGGGTATTGCCAAAATACCGCCCTGCTCTTGCCCGCCCGCTTCTTCAATCAGACGGGTCAACGCCTCGGGCGGCAGGCAGCAACGGGCGGCATCGTGAACGAGAATGTTGTCCTGCTCAGCCGCTAGACCTTGAACCAACAATGCGGATACGCCGTTGCGCACCGTTTCGGCACGGCTTGCTCCGCCTACACGAAATACGCGTGTTTTGCTGGAAGGGGTCGTCTGAAATGTTTGGTCTTCGGGCGATACGATAACAGCAATCAAATCGATGGCAGGATGGTTTTCAAAAATGTCTATCGTATGCTGCAACACGGTTTTGCCGTTGATTTCAACGTATTGCTTGGGCTTTCCCGCCCCAAAGCGCGTTCCGATACCGGCGGCGGGAATCAGGGCGATATGGCGGCGCGTCATGCTTCGGCTCCGGCTGTTTCGGCTTTGCGCCACAGACAGGCTTCGCCCAAACCGTCCAGATATTGCTCGTGTGCGGCGAGTTCCTCTGCGTTGGCTTTGATGACTTTCAGATGCGCCGGACGCTTGGTTTCGGCAATAATGACCGGTTTGACTTCCTCGTCTTCTTCTTTTTCGCCGCCCATTAAATCAAACTGCTGGCGCGTCATGGCGAGATAAACCTCACCCAAAAGCTCGCAGTCAATCAACGCACCGTGCAGCACGCGCTTGCTGCGGTCGACAGAAAGGCGGTTGCACAAAGCATCCAAACTGGCTTTCTGCCCTGGGAACATTTCCCGCGCCATCGCCAGCGTGTCGGTCACGGTACAGCCAAGCTCCTCGATGGAAGGCAGCCCCATACGGCGGAATTCCATGTTCAGGAAGCCGACGTCAAACTTGGCATTGTGGATAATCAACTCGGCATCGCGTATAAAATCGGCAATCTGCCTCCCTACTTCGGCAAACGGCGGCGCGTTTTTCTCTTCCAAAACCTCAATGGTCAGGCCATGCACCTTTGCCGCTTCTTCTGGCATGTCACGCTCGGGATGAACGTATAAATGAAGGTTGTTGCCGGTTATTTGACGGTTGATCATTTCCAGGCCGGCAAACTCGACCAAGCGGTCGCCGCCTTCGGCATAAAGGCCCGTGGTTTCGGTATCAAGGATAATCTGGCGTTTGCTCATAGGAATCTTCTGTATAGCGCTCATTGATAAAATGCCTTGAATCATACGCAAGGCTGCTACAAATGTATAGTCGGTAAAGCTCAGGGCCTATGTATTTGAATACAATATTTCTTAGAGCATGAATACTGCCCCGACAAGGGATTTTGCTGACAATTTTTCAGACGTATTGATCTTTACATTCCCGCTAAGGCTCATTTTCTCTAAATTCCGAGTAAATCACTCAAGTTTTGTCAATTTCAAAAAATTAATTCCCATAAAAATCATTATCTTATTACCTATTCTCATAATAATAACAATTATCATTTGCAAATTTTGAAATTATCCGTATAATGCATTCCATCGAAACGAAATCAACGCGCCACAGAACGAAAGGAGAAGAAAATGCCTGAAAATATTTTCCAGCAAGTCTCTCTCGACATTCTGAGACTGCACCAACATACCATCCGCTCTCTTTTGGCAACCCAGTGTTGCGATGATTGCGAAGTACATGATGCCGTATATGTTACGCTCGATGGTCGTTATTATGTTTGGCTTCCCTGCATGGGTAAATCGGAGCAGCCGCAAACCGGCATCCTCCTGATTGAAGATGAAGACAGCCATTCCCGTTTAAGCTGGGTCGCCAGCACTCGGGAGGTCAAACAAAAAGACAGTTTGTACAGCCGCGTCGTTTCCGTTTTACAACGCAAAATGCAGAAGGCAAAAGAAAAGTTTATTCATGCGTCTGATGCCCGTTTGCTTGAACTGACACCGCAGCAAGGTCGTTTGACGACCAAAAGCAAAGATTTGTCGCTTTCACCCTATGATTTGATGAAGGCACTTTATCCGGCAACCCATCAACGTCAATTAGAGGAGTTCGCCCTATAACAGTTTTGGTAGTGGTTTGTGTTCCTTTTGCGCCCCTTAAAATTAAAGGGGCGATTTTTTTGCCTGCAACTCAACATGGCTTCCATCAAACCAATCAAAAAAGGTCGTCTGAAATCGGATTCAAACTTCAAATCCGGTTTCAGACGACCTTTTGTCTATTGCTGTTTACTTGCCTGCTTCAGATGAAGACAGGTTTTCCGGCAACATGTCCTGCTCGTCAAAATCAGGCTCAGGCTCGTTTTGCAACACCTTGCCATTCAATTTCAATTCGTTGTTTTGCAGGGTCAGATGGGTTTTGATGTTGTTTTCTTCCAAAGTCAGGTATTGCTCCTGCGCCATACTTTTCACAGTGCTGTCCACCATCAGACGCAGCGTTTCATTGATGTCCTCAATTCCTGCACGTCCGGCTTCTTCATCTTCGGCATTGACGCTAAACAGGCTGCGCGCTTGGTTGATTGCCATCTGCTCCAACAGTTTTTTCGGAACGCTCACATTGAAATCAGCATGGGTTTTTTTCAACATCTCGCTGAGGCTGTTCAAATCTTTTGCCGCCAAGCCTTTAAAGGCGAGTTTACCGCTGACATCCACTTGACCTTGCGGCATGATGAATTTGAATGTTTTGACATTCAGCACCGGATCATTGGTGAATAAACCCGAAGCTTCGTTTTTGGCGGTTTGGAGCAAGGCGTTTTGGATCTCTTCCTCGCTCATTTTCTTATTGGCGACTTCGGCAAGCTTGGATTTTAAAGCCTGCAAACCTTTGCCGTCCAAATGCTCTGCTGCCACATTGATATCCAACGGACCATATTTATCTTCGCCATAAACCAGCTCTTCAAATTGGAACCGTCCTTCGCTGTTGATGAACTTATCAACTTCGTTAGTATTGGTATCAAATTTCAGTTTGCTGACTTCGATTTTGGAAGGCGCGATACTGCCGGTCGGATTGACAAATGCCCCGATTTGCAGATTGGTCACAAGATTGATCAGCTCGTTCAGCTTGACGTTGTAATCAATATTTTCTTTCCATTGCAGCAGGAATTTATCCAAAGTAATGCTGCTTTTGCCCAAGGAAAGTTTGTTGAGTCCGTCTGAAGTTTCAGATTGAAAATGTAGGTTTTCCATCGAAACATCGCCCTTGTCCGCCAGCTTGAGCTGCAAAGACGGAGCGGTATAATCATGACGGTAGCTTTGGAAATCTTTTTCGTAATCGGTGTTGCCGCTCAAGCCTTTCCAGCTGAGCTTGATGCCGGACAACTCTTCATAGTCGAAAGCCGGAACGCTGAGTTGAAGCTTGCCGCTTCCGCCGAAATAAATCGTATTGCTCATAGTCAACGGAGCTTGTTGGCCAAAGAAGCGAGACAATACTTTTTCGGTTTCCGGATGGTATTTAAACTCTGTTTCCACATGAGCCTGAGTACCGAAACCGCCGGCAAACGGCCCATGGCTGATATGGTTCACAACCGTAATCGGCTCTTGCAAGACGGTTTTCAGATTATCGGGCAGATATTGCTGGGTATTTTGAAGCAATGTCGGTTTCAGGCGTATGACCGTAGTTTCGGTTGCACCGAACCAGCCTCGATCATATTGGTGGGATTCTACGGTTAGAAAACCTGATTCCTGCAACAGTTTTTGTTGTGCAGTCAGGGTTTCTTCTGCTTTGATGCCGAAGTAGTAAGGCGCACCGAGGCCCGCAGCGATGGCTACGGCTACGGTCGAAATAAGATACTTTTTCATTGCTACAAACAGATAGGTTGAAAGCGATAAGAATAGCATTTTTTGACCGATTTGTCTTTTGGGTAGCTTAGACGGTACAAATTAGTCCATATTTGGTACTTTTCCATCCTCATGAACCAGCTGCTTATGTTCCATTATCCCAAGCGTTCTGATTTATAATCGGGTCGTCTGAAAACCTGCCCACTACCATCCGCCCCATGACCACGGACTTCGACATCCCCCTATTCCTCAAAAACCTGCCCAACCTGCCCGGCGTGTACCGTTTTTTCGACGAAGGCGGCAACGTCTTATACGTCGGCAAAGCGGTCAACCTCAAGCGTCGCGTGTCCGGTTATTTCCAGAAAAACGACCATTCCCCGCGTATCGCATTGATGGTAAAACAGGTTCACCACATCGAAACCACCATTACCCGTTCCGAAGCCGAAGCGCTGATTCTCGAAAACAACTTCATCAAAGCCCTGTCGCCCAAATACAATATCCTTTTCCGCGACGACAAAAGCTATCCCTACCTCATGCTCAGCGGACATCAATATCCGCAGATGGCGTATTACCGCGGCACGCTGAAAAAGCCCAACCAATACTTCGGCCCCTATCCCAACAGCAACGCCGTGCGCGACAGCATCCAAGTCCTGCAAAAAGTCTTCATGCTGCGCACCTGCGAAGACAGCGTCTTCGAACACCGCGACCGCCCCTGCCTGCTGTACCAAATCAAACGCTGCACCGCGCCCTGCGTCGGCCACATCAGCGAAGAAGACTACCGCGACAGCGTGCGCCAAGCCGCCACTTTCCTCAACGGCAAAACCGACGAACTGACCCGCACCCTGCAACACAAAATGCAGACCGCCGCCGCCAACCTGCAATTTGAAGAAGCCGCCCGCTACCGCGACCAAATCCAAGCACTCGGCATCATGCAGAGCAATCAGTTCATCGACAGCAAAAACCCCAACAACCCCAACGACATCGATCTGCTCGCGCTCGCCGTTTCAGACGGCCTCGTCTGCGTACACTGGGTCAGCATCCGCGGCGGGCGGCACGTCGGCGACAAAAGCTTCTTCCCCGACACCAAAAACGACCCCGAACCAAACGGACAAGACTATGCCGAAGCCTTCGTCGCCCAACACTATCTGGGCAAAAGCAAACCCGACATCATCATCAGCAACTTCCCCGTCCCTGACGCATTGAAAGAAGCCCTAGAGGGCGAACACGGCAAACAAATGCAGTTCGTAACCAAAACCATAGGCGAACGCAAAGTCTGGCTGAAAATGGCGGAACAAAACGCACAAATGGCGATTGCCCAACGCCGCCTGCAACAAAGCAGCCAGCAACACCGCATCGACGAGTTGGCAAAAATCCTGAACATGAATTCAGACGACCTCAACCGCCTCGAATGCTTCGACATCAGCCACACCCAAGGCGAAGCCACCATCGCCTCCTGCGTCGTGTACGACGAACAAAACATCCAACCCTCGCAATACCGCCGCTACAACATCACCACCGCCAAACCCGGCGACGACTACGCCGCCATGCGCGAAGTCCTCACCCGCCGCTACGGCAAAATGCAGGAAGCCGAAGCCAACGGCGAGGCCGTCAAATGGCCCGATGTCGTATTGATTGACGGCGGCAAAGGACAAATCGGCGTCGCCGTATCCGTATGGGAAGAACTCGGGCTGCACATCCCCTTGGTCGGCATCGCCAAAGGCCCCGAACGCAAAGCCGGCATGGAAGAACTCATCCTCCCGTTCACCGGCGAAACCTTCCGCCTGCCCCCGCACAGCCCCGCCCTGCACCTCCTGCAAACCGTGCGCGACGAATCGCACCGCTTCGCCATCACCGGCCACCGCAAAAAACGCGACAAAGCCCGCGTTACCTCCTCCCTCAGCGATATCCCCGGCGTAGGCAGCAAACGCCGCCAGGCCCTGCTCACCCGCTTCGGTGGCCTGCGCGGCGTCGTTGCCGCCAGCAAAGAAGATTTGGAACAAGTCGAAGGCATCAGCAAGGCATTGGCGGAAACCATTTACGAGCATCTGCATTAAACGATAGGGTAAATAAAGCAAGAGGTCGTCTGAAAAGTTTTCAGACGACCTCTTGCTTTATTTGCCATGCCATATCAAAAACAATATTTTTTTAAAACCTTATTAGGAACGTATTGATAAATATCCCGAAATTCTTTCTTTACCGCGCCTGAAGCAGGATTCAGCTTCTCATTTCGTACCAATTTTATTTTATCTTTGGTGACTTCCGACAACGATGCAGCGGTATAGCGGTATTCCCGATGCGAACCTGCCGTCAAACGGTCTCGGGTAAATTCATACTGGTATTTATCCTGTCCCGTTTCCCCATAAAAATCAACATCCATCCTGCAACGTCCTTGCGGTTGGGCAAGCAATACCAACCCGCTTCCCTCCGGACTCAATTCAAAATCCGTCAAATTCCTTTCATAAACTTTTTTCCATTGGGAATGATGATTTTGAGCAGCAAGCAAACCCGAGCTCAAACATAAAACTGAAACCAATAAACCCTTAGCGACATTCATATGATTACACCTAGATTTGAAGAGCCTATTATTAAAGCAAAGAACTAAAAATAATACAATTGGGTTTCAATCAACTCAATCCCGCTCATCAAACAAGCCGACATCAAACAAATCCGGCTCACTCATCCGAGTACGGCAATCAACCTTAATGTCCTCGTGAACCCGACAGCAACACGGCAGAATCTCACCGGGCGCGACAAAGGCCAGCGGGAAATCGTCGTAGGACACCCTGCCGTCCAATATTTTGACGCGACAGGAACCGCAATAGCCGCTGCGGCACTGGTATTCGACCTCGTGGCCGGTGCGCTCCAAGCCCTCCAATAAGGTTTCTCCCTCTTGAAGCTCGAAGGTTTTGTCGTGTGTGCTGATAAGTGCCATTATTATCTGTTTAAGCGGGAAAGGTCGTCTGCACAGTGTAACCGAAATCTTTGATTTCGTTTCTACACCTGTTCAGACGACCCCTGATAATGGAAATGCGGAAAAACCGCTGAGTTTGATTATAGTTCGAAATCGCCCAAATCGTCCGCGCTGACTTCCGAATCAATCTGACCGATTAAGTAAGAAGAAATTTCCACTTCCTGCGGCGCGACTTGTACGTTGTCAGACGACAGCCACGCGTTAATCCACGGAATCGGGTTTTGGGTAGCGCCTTCGAATCCGGCGGGCAGACCGACCGCCTGCATACGCAGGTTGGTGATGTATTCGACGTATTGCGCCAGAATTTCCTTGTTCAGACCAATCATGGAACCGTCTTTAAACAGATAGGCCGCCCATTCTTTTTCCTGTTCCGCCGCTTTTTTGAAGAGTTTGAAACATTCGTCCTGCAATTCGACGGCGATTTCCGCCATTTCAGGGTCGTCTGAACCGGCGCGCATCAGGTTGAGCATATGCTGGGTACTGGTCAGGTGCAGGGCTTCGTCACGGGCAATCAGCTTGATGATTTTGGCGTTGCCTTCCATCAACTCGCGCTCGGCAAAGGCGAACGAGCAGGCGAATGAAACGTAGAAACGGATGGCCTCCAACACGTTGACGCACATCAGGCAGAGATAGAGCTTTTTCTTCAACTCACGCAAAGACACGGTAACGAGCTTGCCGCCGACATTGTGCGTTCCTTCGCCCAACAGGTTGTAATACTGGGTGTATTCGATCAAATCATCGTAATAACAGGCGATGTCTTCGGCGCGGGCAATGATGTATTCGTTCTGCACGATGTCGTCGAACACGACCGACGGATCATTCACGATATTGCGGATAATGTGGGTATAGCTGCGCGAGTGGATGGTTTCGCTGAAGCTCCACGTCTCAATCCAAGTTTCCAACTCGGGAATCGACACCAAAGGCAGTAAGGCAACGTTCGGACTACGGCCTTGGATGGAGTCAAGCAAGGTTTGGTATTTCAGATTGCTGATGAAAATGTGTTTTTCATGTTCGGGCAGGTTGGCGTAGTCGATACGGTCGCGCGACACGTCGATTTCTTCCGGCCGCCAAAAAAACGACAGCTGCTTTTCAATCAGTTTTTCAAATACTTCGTATTTCTGCTGGTCATAACGGGCAACATTAACAGGCTGACCAAAAAACATCGGCTCTTTAAGCGCGTCGTTTTTGGTTTTGGAAAAGGTGCTGTATGACATGACTAGGTGTTCGCAGGACATTTAACTTTCCTTTGATTAAAATATTACTACTGCAATACTTTAAATAATAAAATTAAATAGCAATTCTAAGACATTTAGTTCATTTTTTATTTTTATCATTATTAACACTATCAAATATTGCCTTTGTCGAACTTCCTTGATTAACAGGATTAAAACTCTCTTGAACTACTCTTACATTTGAAGGCTGAATATTAGCCTGAGTTTTTCGAGTATTCTGAGAAATAGGATTCGATGCTCTAGCCATAGGAGGACCAGGAGGAATTGATTTTTTGTCAGACATTATCAAACGCTTTCTATCATTTTTATAATAAATAAAAATATACAACTCAAAACCGCAAAGACAATAAACAATCTTATTTCTTTGGGTACAGAACTGAGTTTTTGCTGCTTCTTCTCAATAGAGTCTTCTATAAAGTTTATCGCTTCTTGGAAAGAATTGATTAAACATTTTTTATAAAATAGAGAATTCTCTTCAGAAGTTTCATTTAGTTTAGATTCCAAATCAAAAATTCTTCGACTTTCTACGAAAGACAAGCTATTCAATAAATTATTAATTACTATAGAAGCAAATAAGGCAGTTAAAGCACAAGTAATAATAAATATTATTGATAACAAACTAGTAAAGTCTAATGGATTAATATGGAAACGAAGTCCATTAATTAATGCACTTGATACTACAGAAAAAAAACCAGCAATAAAAATAGACACTACAATCAGATATTTATTTGCCTTTTCATCAACATCTTTGAGAGTATTAATATAAAGCAGATACTCTTGCTGCAAAGTAGTTAATGTAATATTGTATTTTTCAAACCAATCATTATCTGAATTGAATTGTTTTTGACTATCTGATTTATCATCTTCCATAAATTTCCCTTAAATCTTACAAGCCCCGCCCGCACAGCCGTCATCCTGAATATCAGTCTGCGTATCGTCCGCGCCGTCGCGGGTGTTGTGGTAGTACAGGGTTTTAACGCCGTATTTGTAGGCGGTCAGCAAGTCTTTGAGCATTTGTTTCATGGAAACTTTGTTGCCTTCAAATTTGCCCGGGTCATAGGCGGTATTGGCGGAAATCGCCTGATCGACGAATTTTTGCATCACGCCGACAAGTTTCAGGTAGCCTTCGTTGCCCGGAAGCTGCCACAGGGTTTCGTAGGCGTCTTTCAGGGTTTCAAATTCGGGCACGACCTGTTTCAGGATGCCGTCTTTCGATGCTTTGACCGTTACTAACCCGCGCGGCGGCTCGATGCCGTTGGTGGCGTTGGCGATTTGCGAGCTGGTTTCAGACGGCATGAGTGCGGTCAGGGTGGAGTTGCGCAGACCGTATTTGACGATGTCGGCGCGCAGGCTTTCCCAGTCGCACAACAGCGGTTCGCTGCATACGGCATCCAAGTCTTTTTTGTAGGTGTCGATGGGCAGTTTGCCTTGCGAATAAACGGTTTGGTTGAACAGCGGGCATGCGCCGTATTCTTTGGCAAGGTTTACCGATGCTTTGAGCAGGTAATACTGCATGGCTTCAAAGGTGCGGTGGGTCAGTCCGAGCGCGGAATCGTCGCTGTAACGGACGCCGTTTTTCGCCAGATAGTAGGCGTAGTTGATGACGCCGATGCCGAGCGTGCGGCGGTTCATGGTCGCGGTGCGGGCGGCTTCGACCGGATAGTCTTGATAATCCAACAAGGCATCGAGTGCGCGCACGGTCAAATCGGCAAGCCCTTCCAGTTCATCCAAGCTGTTTAATGCGCCCAAGTTGAAGGCGGACAAGGTGCACAGGGCGATTTCGCCGTTCGGGTCGTTGATGTTGTCCAGCGGTTTGGTCGGCAGGGCGATTTCCATGCACAGGTTGGACTGGTGCACGGGCGCGACGC
Source organism: Neisseria meningitidis (assembly GCA_001062585.1). GTDB lineage: Bacteria > Pseudomonadota > Gammaproteobacteria > Burkholderiales > Neisseriaceae > Neisseria > Neisseria meningitidis_D. Next base: position 9,461 of record JVVZ01000485.1, on the reverse strand, counting down.
GCGGGTCAAACGGACTGTGCGTGTTACAGTGGTCAACGTTTTGGATGTAGATGCGTCCTGTTCCGGCGCGTTCCTGCATCAGCGTGGAGAACAAATCGGTAGCCGACAAGGTACGCTTGCGGATATTCGGGTCTTGCTCGTATTTCGTGTAGAGACGCTCGAATTCGTCTTGGTCGGCAAAGAACGCGTCGTACAGGCCGGGGACTTCGTTGGGCGAAAACAGCGTGATATTGCCGCCTTTAATCAGGCGGGTGTACAGCAGGCGGTTGATTTGCACGCCATAGTCCAACTGGCGGATGCGGTTGTCTTCCACGCCGCGGTTGTTTTTCAACACCAACAGGCTTTCGGCTTCAATGTGCCACAAGGGGTAGAACAAGGTTGCCGCGCCGCCGCGCACGCCGCCTTGCGAGCAGGATTTGACCGCCGCTTGGAACATTTTGAAAAACGGAATGCAGCCGGTATGTTGCGCTTCGCCGCCGCGGATTTCGCTGCCCAAACCGCGAATACGTCCGGCGTTGATGCCGATGCCCGCGCGTTGGGAAACGTATTTCACAATCGCGCTGGTGGTGGCGTTGATGGAATCCAGACTGTCGTCGCATTCAATCAATACGCAGCTTGAAAACTGACGCGTAGGCGTGCGCACACCGCTCATAATCGGGGTCGGCAGCGATACTTTAAATGTGGAAACGGCGTCGTAAAAGCGTTTAACGTAGTCCAAACGGGTCTCTTTCGGGTATTTGCTGAAGAGACACATCGCCACCAAAATGTATAAGAACTGCGGCGTTTCATAAATCTGGCGGGTAACTCGGTTCTGCACCAGATATTTGCCTTCGAGCTGCTTCACGGCGGCATACGAGAAGGTCATGTCGCGGCTGTGGTCGATATAGACGTTCAGCTCGTCAAACTCTTCGCGGCTGTAATCTTCGATGATGTGGCGGTCGTATTTACCCGCATCGGTGAGTTTTTTAACGTGGTCAAAGAGATGCGGCGGTTCGAACTCGCCGTAAGCGATTTTGCGCAGGTGGAAAATCGCCAAACGCGCGGCGAGATATTGATAGTCGGGCGTATCCTGCGAAATCAGGTCGGCAGCCGCCTTGATGATGGTTTCGTGGATGTCGTCGGTGCGGATGCCGTTGTAAAACTGGATGTGCGATTTGAGCTCGACTTGCGATACGGAAACGTTTTTCAAGCCTTCCGCCGCCCAAGTAACGACGCGGTGGATTTTGTCTAAGTCGAGATTTTCCAAACGTCCGTCGCGCTTGGTTACTTTCAAATCAGTCGGTGCATTCATCGTGAGCTTTCTCCATCCTGAAACACAAGATACAGTATGTATTAATATCGAGTGGCACAATATAGTGTATTTTTCGTCGCTTATCCAGTCTTGACAAGGCCGCTGTTTTGAAATCGTGCTTTTCCCAATTTTCTTTCAGACGACCTCTTTCCCTATGATTCAAGCCTTACCGCAAAGATGCGTTTTTTAGCATCAAAACCCTCATTCTGCTATGCGCTTATGAAATAAGGCAAATTCGGATTTATGTTAAATTTTGAAAATAAACAGCATGACAATGGATGACATACGCAACACAAGGTCGTCTGAAACGTGATAATTCATGTAGTTTATTATTTTCTCTGTTTGATAATATGTAATAGAAGATGGGTTTCGTCAAAATGCTTTAAATACCCCGCTTGCTTTTTCAGACGACCCATCCTGCCAAATTTCCTTTTTACAAAAGCCATGAATATAATGAAATGCACCCTTTAAATAAACAGGAGTCCGCCATGTTACTGAGAAAAAGCCTTATTCCCGCCCTATCTGCAGCACTGATACTGGGTTTTGCAACCCAACCTGCCGATGCAGCCGTCCACAAACACCATAAGCCCCACCACACTCAAACCAAAGCCAAACAAAACAAGCTGCATCCTGCCTGCAAAAAATATCTTGACCGTCGCGCTGCATGGTATAAATCCAAAGGCAACAAAGCCGAGCTGAAAGAAAACGTCAAAGCCCGCAAAGCCTTCCGCCAACTGCCATATAAAGAACAACGCATCCAATGCCAAGCGGCTTATGAAGCATTTGATGATTTCGACCACGGCAAATTCCGTCGCTAAAACGGATAAAGGTCGTCTGAAAAAACCGGATTGCCCCAAAAGTTGGATATCCCATCCAAACATACGGGTGCAGTTTTTATGACCAAATTTACGCTTCAAATAACAAACCGCATCCCATTATTTATACGGTCGCATAAGGCAACGCAGATGGGGGGCTTCTTTGCGGTATTAAACGAAATGCTCCTACCGTTCAGGAGAATTGACGGTGGACGAATATGATTGTATGGATTACTGCATCTGGGAGCGTTACAGTTTTGAGAGTGAAAAAAGCTGGGCCCTGTCGTATACAGAACCCAGCTTATATAGAGCGCCTAAATAGGGGTTTATAAACGTCCAAGATTTGGACACAGCCCGGTTTTTCAGACGACCTTTTGACTGTTAAGCAAGTTTTACTCGGGAAATTAACGCTCGCTCAATGCCTGCTTCATACGGGTAATCGGTTTGATCAGGTATTGGAAGATGGTTTTTTCGCCGGTTTTAATGTCCACTGTGGCAACCATGCCCGGAATAATCGGCATGTCTTTACCGTTTTTGTCTTTCAGGGCGTTGTTCTCAGTTTGGACGATGACTCGGTAGTAAACTTGGTTGGGGTCGAGCTTCAGATCGTTGGCACGGCTTTGCATGGAGTTGCTGACGGTATCTGCGCCGACAAGGGTAACTTTGCCTTCCAATCCGCCGTAGATGGAGTAGTCATATGCGCTGACTTTGACCAGTGCAGGCTGTCCTGCGCGAACGAAGGCGATGTCTTGCGGACGGATATAGGCTTCGACAAGGAGTTTGTCATCAACAGGGACGATTTGCATGATTTCTTCGCCCGGGTTGACTACGCCGCCGATAGTATTGATTTTGATGTTTTTGACGATGCCGCGCATGGGGGAGCGGATTTGGGAGCGGTCAACCGGGTCGGCGCGCATTGCCATGTTTTCTTTGGATTGCGCCAGCTCGGACTCGGATTGCACGAGTTCGTTGTTGGCATCTGTTCTGTAACGGTTGCGGCGTTCGGCAATTTGCAGGGTCAGATCGCTGGATTCGCGGCGCATTTTAAGGAGTTCGACTTCGGACATGACGCCTTGTGCCACCATAGGTGCAGTAATGGCGATTTCGCGGTCAAGCGCCGCTTTGCTTTGTACCAGACTTTGTACGGCATCGGTCATGGCTTGGCGACGGGCGTTATATGCGGCGGTTTCGCGGCGGCGGAGTTCGGGGCTGACGCTGTTGGGGAACGTGAGTTTGCCGCCGTAAGCTTCGGCTTTCAGGCGGGCGATGGTGGCTTCGAGGTTTTGGACTTTGGCCTCGCTCTCGCGCAATACGGCAAGGCTGCGCGTATCGTCGAGCTTCAGCAGGATTTGGTCTTTTTCGACCAAATCGCCTTCTTTAACCATCATTTGGGTAATGACGCCGGCGTCCAGACTTTGGATGACTTGTTCGCGGCTGCTGGGGATGACATTACCGTTGCCGCGGGTTACTTCTTCGACGGTGCTGTTGTATGCCCATACGACAAAGACGACGAGCAGCAGGAAAAACAGGATGATGACCCAAAATTGGCCGCTGTGTTTTTCTTTTTGCAAGGCTGCATTCAAATCGTTAATGAGATGCAGGTCTTTGGATTTAACGTTGTTTTCGCTCATAATGATGAATCTTCGGTATCTGTTTGTTGTTTTCAAAGAGGTCGTCTGAAACGCTTTCTGCTTGTGTTTTCAGACGACCTTTTCCCTTTTCGTCATGCTTGCGCCGCTTCGCCGGGACGTTGGTTTTCTTGCGCTTGTTGTGCTGCTTTGACTTTGTTTTGCTCGTTTTGCATCAGTTTTTGCAAGACTAAATCGCGCGGGCCGTCCATAACGACTTTGCCGTTTTCCATTACGATGATGCGGTTAACAATTTGCAGCACTTGCGGACGGTGGGTGACCAAAAGCATGGTGCGGTTGCGTCCCCAGTGGGCAATCGCGTTCAATGCCATGCGTTCGGTACCTTGATCGAGGCTGGTTGTCGGCTCGTCCAAAAGAACGACTTTGGGGTCGCGCAGCGTCATGCGTGCGAGGGCGATGATTTGTTTTTGACCGCCGGACAGACCCAAACCGTCTTCACCCAAAGGCATATCCAAGCCTCTGGGGTGGTTGCGGATGATTTGATCCAGACCGAAGCGTTTGAGTGCGGTCAGCAGGTCTTGGTCGGTCGAATAGCTGTCGGTACGCGCCAAGTCCATGTTTTCGCGCAATGTACCCAAGAAAAGGCGTGGAGACTGGCTGAACAGGAGGACTTGGTTACGCAAGAAATTCGGATCAAGTTGGCGCATATCGACGCCGTCGAGGGTTACGTTGCCTTTTTCGGTGTCGTATAGACCGCTCGCCAGCTTCAGCATGGTACTTTTACCGCTGCCGATACGTCCGAGGATACCGACTTTTTCACCGGGTCGGATGTTGATGCGCAACTCGTCAACTGCGTTGTTGCTTTCGTTTTTGTATTTGAACGTTACGTTTTCAAAGGCGATATTGCCTTGAACGTTATCCAAAGTAATGTATTTGCGTTCGGGGCTGCGTTCGATCGGACGGGAAACAATGTCGTTCACGCCTCTTAATGCCAGCTTTGCTTGTTGGAAGCGGGTAGCAAGGCCGGCAACTTGGGCCAACGGCGCCAACGCGCGGCCGGACAGGATGACGGAGGCAATCAGCGCACCCATGGTAATCCGTTCCGCATGGTTGTCGGCATGAATCAGATAGGTACCGACAACGACCAAAAAGACAGTATTGAGCTGCTGCATGGCAACGGCGAAGTTGACCATGAAGTTGCTGGTGTCTTTTACTTTGATAGATGAAGCGGAGGTTTTGGCGGTGTATTCATCCCAGCGTTGTTGCGCCCATGAAGTCGCGTTGTTGGTTTTCAGGGTTTCGATGCCTTCGATGGCTTCTACGGCAAGGCCTGAACGTTGTGAGCTTTCTTTCATGGATTCGTTAATGTGGCGCGACAAGGGGCGCTGGACGATGAAGCCGACAATGACGACAATCGGAATAATCGCCAAAGGAACCAATGCCAGTTTGCCGCCGACTATCGAAATAACAAAGATAAACAGCAACAGGAAAGGCAAGTCCACCAAAGTCAACAGGCTCGCACTGGTCATAAATTCGCGTACGGATTCAAATTCGCGCAGGTTGTTGGCGTATGAGCCGGACGAAGCGGGACGGTCGGCAAGGCGCAATGCCATCACACGGCGGAACAAGGCGGAGCTGATAATCAGGTCGGCTTTTTTACCGGCGATGTCGGTCAAATGGCCGCGTATCATCTTGGCGGCAAATTCAAACAAAATAGCGAGGACAACGCCGATACTCAAAACCCACAGGGTTTCATAGGCTTGGTTGGGAATGACGCGGTCGTACACGTTCATGACATACAACGAGCTGACCAAGGCGAGGAAGTTGATGATGACGGTCGCCAAAATCACTTGATAGTAATAGCTGCGGAAACGCCAAATGACTTTCCAAAACCATGCCTTGGGGAGGTGGTATTCAGGCAGTTCGGAACGCGTATCCGCCGCCATTTTGGGCTTGATAAACCAGCAGTAACCCAGATACAGACCGGAAAGCTGGTCATGATCAAGCTGCTGCTCCAAGCCATCTACCTGACGGATATGATATTTTCTGTTTCGACCCGAACCTTCGATATTGGTAATGACGGCAGCCTCTTCGTTGTGAAGAATGATCATCACAGGAACGGCAAGCGAAGGAATGTCTTCCAGATTGCGCTTGGACAATGTGTTTTCAAAGCCGTGGCTGCGCAAGACTTCGACGAGGGAATGATAGTTGACATTGAGTTTTTTATCCCGCACCACCTCTGCCGTCAGCGCGGCTTCTGACACAGGCGCCCCTAAGAGACGGGTAACCAACACAATATGTTCAATGATTGCTTTCATGATAATTCGCGTAATGAGTAATGATGTTAAGATTTTATGTTATTGCTTCAAGCCTGCCCAATTCGCCATTTGCGCCTGCGCAGCCAGATAATCCAACGCGGCATCGCGGAAGTCGTTGCGCGCCGAAATGTTTTCCTGCTCGATGCTGGACAATTCATTGTATGCGCCTAAAACGTCGGTCAGCGTGCGGCGGGCAATTTTGAATTGCAACTCGTAAGTTTTAACCACGTCTTTTTGAGCGGCAATATGTTGCGCGGCAATATCGGCACGACGTTCGCTCTCGCGCATGTCGATTTCGGCGGTTTGGGTTTTCTCGGTAATGTCGCGCATAATCTGCTCGGATTTCGATTCGGCGGCAATCAGGGCATCGGCATTTTTCTGCACATTATGGCGCGCGGCAACGTCCAAGACATTCCATGCCACATTTAAATAAAGCTGTCTGTTGTCGCGGTTCGCATTACCTTCCAGATTCACGGCGGGCAGGCGCTCTGCTTTGGAAACGTCCAAATCTGCCTTCACGCTGTCGCGTTCTGCCACCTGCGCCCGATAGGAAGGATTGGTATTGTTATCAGCTGTTTTGAAACGGCGGACCAATGATTCCGCGCTGTCGTTGGCAAACGGATCTTCCAAATCCTCTGCCGTCAACTGCCGTCCGGTGTAGCGGGACAAACGGCTCAAAGCCAATTCCATCGTGCGTTGTTGTTGCGCGATGGATGATTCGACCTGCAACAGGCGCGCACGCGCTTCAATGAGTTCGGAACGGCGGCCGCTATCGTATTTCACGATAATATTCAAATCTTTCAAAAGATTATTGTGTCGGACCAAGCTCTGACGGTTGATGCGCAGGATTTCTTTCGCGCGCAATGCGGTCAAATAGAGTTTGCCGATGTCGCTGCCCAGACGTTCCTGATTTTCGAAATAACGATGATGGTAGTATTGCTCTCTGTTTTTATCGCGCCGTACCGCCGCATTGATGGCGCCCCATGAATATACATTCAAAGTTCCGCGTATGCCGACACCGTCATTCATATCGTTGCTGGAATATTTGTTTTTCTGCGCCAAAACTTTGGTACCCGTCAGCGTCAATACGGGATAATGGCGCGCACGGGTCGCCTTCGTCGTACTTTTGGCCGAATCTTCGGTTGCTTTCGCTTCCTTCACAATCGGGTCGGATACCATGGCATCCCTTAAAATAGCCTGCAAAGGGTAGGCTTGCGCCGTTGCCACGCATACTGCCGCGCACACTGCGGCAGCAATTTGCCCGGTGCGGAAAGCGGATGTTTTGGGACGATTCAAAAAAGATTTTTTCTTCATATTATTCACAACAATACGGTTCGTCATTTATCAGATTGGCAGAGGGGTTGCCTGTTGCAAATCAATTCTTTGAGCATATTATCATTAATCGGAATCCCTGTTTTCAGATTGCGATAAAAGGTAGTTATCTGCTCCTGAAAGTAACATGGATGATATTCCTACTATTGCTAAATCACGACACCGTATTAAAAACAAGCAAAAGGTCGTCTGAAAACGACCTCCTGTTTACAGATGTCCACCAATGATTTGCAACATTTGCGCCAGCACTTTCGGATTGGCTGCCACAATATCGCCGCTTTCCAGCCAGCCTTCATTGCCGGACATATCGGTAACGATACCGCCCGCCTCCTGCACAATCAGCGCGCCTGCGGCAATATCCCAAGGTTTGAGGTTGAACTCGAAGAAACCGTCCAAACGGCCGGCCGCCACGGCGCACAAATCCAACGAAGCCGCGCCTTCTCTGCGGCCTCCGGCCGTTTTTGCCAAAAAGTCTTTCAAAATAGCCAGATACTTGTCCATCATGCTTTGGTCGACAACAGGGAAGCCGGTACCGATCAAGCAGCGGTTCAACTCAATGCGGGAAGAAACGCGGATACGGCGGTCGTTGAGCAACGCGCCTTTGCCGCGCGAAGCCATGTAAACATCGTTACGTTCAGGTGCGTACACCAAAGCTTCCTGCAACACGCCTTTGTGCAGCAGTGCCATAGAAATCGCATATTGGGGATGGCCGTGTAAGAAGTTGGTCGTACCGTCGAGCGGATCGATAATCCATTCGTATTCCGCGGAGGCTTTGCCGTGAGAACCGCCTTCTTCGCAAGTGATTTTGTGATGCGGATAGGCCTCTTTGAGCGCTTCCACCAAAATCATTTCAGAATTGCGGTCAACGTCGGAAACGAAATCGTTGAATGCCTTGCTGTCAACTTTGACGGCATCCAGATTGCCGCTTGCGCGGATCATCATCTGCCCGGCTTTACGGGCGGCTTTGAAAGCGGTATTTAAAAACGGATTCATGGGTTTTCTTTCTAAATCAGGTAAAATACCGTCCGGCGCATCTGCACCGGACGCAACGTTTGTACGTTTCCGACGTTGTTAAAGAACATTTCAGACGACCTCTAAAGGCGAAAGGTCGTCTGAAAACAAAAAGATGGCGTATTATACCCGATTCCCGAACAAACCGAAAACAAAACATGACTTCAGCCAAGCCCGAATTGCCCGACTATCTCGGCAACATCCGCATCATCCTCACCCGCACCAGCCATCCTGCTAATATCGGCTCTGCCGCCCGCGCCATGAAGACCATGGGGCTGCACAAACTCACCATCGTCGCCCCGAATTTGATGTCCACGCCGATGACCGGGCAACCGCCCGTTTTCAACCCCGAAAACCCGCAAGATTTCCAACTGCCGGAGGAAAGTTTCATCCTCGCTTCCGGCGCGGCAGACGTATTGCACAACGCCGTAATTGCCGCCACACTCGACGAAGCCCTCGCCGACACCACGCTCGCCTGCGCCCTTACCAGCCGCCGCCGCGAAATCACCGCCCCGCTGCAAACCCCGCGCGAACTGGTTCCCGAATTATTGCAGGCGGCACAACGCGGAGAACAAGTTGCCCTCGTCTTCGGCAACGAAACCTTCGGCTTGAGCATCGAAGAAGTGCAAGCATGCAACCGTCTGATGACCATCAACGGCAATCCCGACTATTTCTCGCTCAACCTCGCCCAAGCCGTTCAGGTCGTGTGTTACGAAATCTTCAGCCAGACCGATATGCCCATGACCCACCTGCAACAGGAAGACCACGCCGCCACCCACGAACAAATCAAAGGCATGGTCGCCCACATGGAAAGCGTCATGGACGATATCGGCTTCTTCAACCGCCGCAACAGCGAACGCCTGATGCGACGTATGCAAAGCCTGTTCGGCCGCGCCAACACGCAAACCGAAGACATCGACATCCTGCGCGGCTTTTTCAATACCGTCAGCCATCGCTTGAAGAAGAAAGACTGAAAAGGTCGTCTGAAAAATAAAACTGCACCCTAAAAGTCGGACATCCCATCCAGCTTCGGGTGCAGTTTTAAGACCAAATATATAGTGGATTAACTTTAAATCAGGACAAGGCGACGAAGCCGCAGACAGTA
>JVVZ01000484.1:0-1445 GCA_001062585.1 Neisseria meningitidis | reverse complement strand
ATTGTGTATGGCTTGGCAGTCTTGCGCGACTGCGGGACGGAGTATGGTCAGAAGGCTCATGGCAAGATGTGTTGTAAGATGTATTGTAATGCGTGTTCAGACGACGTTTTCTTCATAAACATACAGAGGGCCGTCTGAACGCTGTTTCCGATATTATATTTATATTCAAAGGCTTTGATGTAATTTTCCTGCTGCTTCAAACGCAGTGTCGGCATCGGCGGACAAAACGGTGAAATGCCCCATTTTGCGTCCTTTCCGCGCGGCTTTTTTGCCGTAAAGGTGCAGGTGCGCGTTCGGATGGCTTTGCAACGGCAGCCAATTCGGTTCGCCGCCGTCTTCCTGCCAAACGTCGCCCAAAATATTCGCCATGCAACATGAAGAAAGCAACTTGGTATCGGCGGGCGGCAGATTGCACATAATGCGTACCTGCTGCTGGAACTGGTCTGCGGCGCAGGCATCCAGCGTATGGTGGCCGGAATTGTGCGGGCGCGGGGCGATTTCGTTGACGACCAATTCATGCGTGTCGCCGACGACGAACATTTCCACCGCCAACACACCGACATAATCCAACTCATCCGCCAAGCGTTGCGCCATCTGCCGCGCCTGTTGCTGCACGTCGGCACTCAGCCGCGCGGGGACGATGGAATAAGCCAAGATGCCGTTTTCGTGGATATTTTCGGCAGGATCGAAGGTTTGCACGTTTTCATGGTTCAGACGGCATACGATAACGGAAATTTCGCCGCGCAAATCCACCATTTTTTCCAAAACGCAATCCACACTGCCGTGTTCGGCAAACGCGGCTTTGAGTTCATCCACCGTTTTGACGCGGATTTGACCTTTGCCGTCGTAGCCCAAAGTAGCCGTTTTCAGGATGCCGGGCAAAAATTGCGCGCTTGCTTCGCTGATGTCGTCTGAACGGCAAACCGCTTGATACGGCGCAGTTTGTAGTCCCGCTTTGCGTATCCACGCTTTTTCCTGAATACGGTTTTGCGCGATGGCAACGCAGTCGCCGCTGGGGGAAACGTTGGTATGTTTTGCCAGAAAGCGCATCGCGTCGGCATTGACGTTTTCAAATTCAGTGGTAACTGCCGCGCATTTTGCCAACTCGTCCAAGGCGGCTTGGTCGTCAAACGGCGCGCACAAATGGCGGTCGGCAAATTCCGCCGCCGGCGCGTTCGGATCGGGGTCGAGTACGGTTACTTTGTAGCCCATGGTTTTGGCGGCAACGGTAAACATTCTGCCTAATTGTCCGCCGCCGAGGATGCCGAGCATGGCGGGCGGGAGGATGGCGGATGAGTTCATCAGCATTTTGCGGTTCCACTAAAATTTTCCCGAAATTGTAACAAACCTGCTTATAGAGATAAATGTTAAAACGCCTTTTATAGTGGATCAACTTTAAACCAGTACGGCGTTGCCTCGCCTTGTCCTGATTTAAATTTAATCCA
>JVVZ01000052.1:0-3724 GCA_001062585.1 Neisseria meningitidis | reverse complement strand
TTGAGCTAAGGCGAGGCAACGCCGTACTGGTTTAAAGTTAATCCACTATATAAACCGGCATGGTTTTATGTTGTTTAAACCTGAAGAAAGCGATTGTTTAGTGTGAAAACATCTAAACAATCGCTTTCATGTTATAGGCACTCTTTTCAGGTTTCTGATTGAAATTGAACCCGTGCAAAAGTTTTCCTGTTTGAATACGCGTAGAACACTTACTGGGCGGTAAAGGTCGTCTGAAAAGTCTGTCCGCCTATGGTGATGTCGGCGATGTAGTCGCGTCTGCCTTCGACGCAGACGGGCAGGTGGATTTGGTGCGCTTGCCAAGTGCGCGGGGATTGTTGTTGGAGCATATAGCGGTTGAAGCCCATGTCCATGTCTTTCATGCTGAAGCTGATGCTGACTTGTTGTGTTTCGACCGGGGTGTTTTCGACGGTGATGTCGAAGGCGGAGCGGTGGCTGATAGGAGTGGAGCGGACGTGCGAGCCGTCGGGCAGGATGCAGCCTTTGATGAGGTCGCACTCGGCGGCGCGGGCTTGGGGCTGTTGTTTCTGCCACCAGTTCAGCAGCAGGAGTTTGGCGGCGGCGAAGAGGATGAGGAGGACGCCTACGAGGAGGAGTTTGCGGTTTTTGTCCATTTCAGACGACCTCGGTGTCATTGTCGGTCAGGATGGCGTGTGCGCCTGTCGAGAGCCAGCGGTCGCGGTAGCTTGAAACCAGTGTTTCGGGTGCGGCGACAACCAGCGGAACGGATACGCCTTGTTCTAATATTTCAAGCACTTGCCGTGCGCTTGATTCGTGGTTGACTTGCCAAACGACGACGTCGGCATCTTGCACGCGTTGCCATTGTTCGCGGGTGTGTACCGATACCCAAACGCTTTGGGCTTGGGGCAGCTTGCCGAGCTTGCGCAGTTCGATTTCCGAGATGAGGATGTTGGCGTGGTGCGGTTCGGCTAGGGAGTAGGGGGCGACGCGGTATTCGCCGCTGCGGTTTTGTCCGTACAAACCGGTTTTCAGACGACCTTGAAGCCGGCGTGGGACGGAAAGGGCGCGCAGCAGCGGACCGTTGGCGGGCAGCATGGGGGCGACGTTGAAATCGCCCGCTTTTTGCCACGACCATGCCTGTTCTTCGCGGGATTGGGGTTCGCCTGTCCATTGGTCGGGGTTTACCCATAGGAATTTCAGGCAGACGCGGGCGTGTTCGTAGGAATGGATTTTGGTCAGCCAAGGCGTGGCGGCGAGGATGCGGATGCCGAGTTCTTCTTCAAACTCGCGTTGCAGGGCTTGGAAGTCGGTTTCGCCCGCTTCGACTTTGCCGCCGGCAAATTCCCAATATCCGGCATAGGGCTTGCCTTCGGGGCGGGAACTGAGCAGGTAGTCGCCGTCTTGGTTGAGCAGGATGCCGGCAACGACGCGGATAAGGGGGCGGGTGTCTTGGGTCATGGGGTAGGGGGAGAGGGGTCGTCTGAAAATTCGGAAAGGTCGGATTCGGGAATCAGGCCTGCCAATGGGTACTGTCTTATTTTTCGGCAACGACAAATGCCAACACGGTGTCTTCTTCGTCGCTCATGCTGAGGCTGACGCGGCTGATGCCTTGTTCTTCCAGCCATTTGGACAGGGCGGGAGCGTAGAAAAATTCGGGTTTGCCCAATGCGTCATGCCCGATGCCGATGTTGCGGAAGGAAACCGCGCCGCGTATGCCTGTGCCGACGGCTTTGGCAAAGGCTTCTTTGGCGGCGAAGCGTTTGGCAAGGTAGTTGACGGGTTTGCCCGCCTGCGGGAATTCGAGCAGTTCTTCGGGCGTAAGGATGCGCTCGGCAAACGCCTGTCCGAATTTTTTGCTCAGGCGGATGATGCGTTTGAGGGAAACGATGTCTGTGCCTATGCCGTAAATCATGCGGTGGTCTCCTTGTTGAGAGAAGGTCGTCTGAAAAGGTGGGTGTCGCCTATCAAGGCAGCAGTCTTGCCCTGAACATGGTTTCCTTCATCTGGCGGACGGCTTCGGGCAGGCCGAGGAAGAGGGCTTGGGCGATCAGCGAATGCCCGATGTTCAACTCGCGGATGGCGAGGATTTGGGCGATGGAGGTAACGTTGTGTATGGTCAGGCCGTGTCCGGCGTTGACGATCAAGCCCAAATCGCTGGCAAAATGCGCGCCGTTTTGCAGACGCTCGAATTGCTTGATTTGTTCGGCGTGGCTGTGTGCATCGGCGTATGCGCCGGTGTGCAGCTCGATAACGGGCGCACCGACATCATGGGCGGCTTGGATTTGCTCGTTGTCGGCATCGATAAAGAGCGAGACGCGGATGCCAGCGTCGGTCAGGATTTTGGTGAACTCGGCGATTTTTTCCTGTTGCGCCAATACGTCCAAACCGCCTTCGGTCGTGATTTCCTGACGTTTTTCAGGCACGATGCACACGTCTTCCGGCATGACTTTGAGCGCGTTTTCCAGCATTTCTTCAGTCAGCGCCATTTCAAGGTTCAGGCGCGTGCGGATGGCGTTTTTGACGGCGAACACATCCGCGTCTTTGATGTGGCGGCGGTCTTCGCGCAGGTGCATGGTAATCAAATCCGCACCGTGCGTTTCCGCGACCAATGCCGCTTCCACGGGGCTGGGATAGGTCGTACCGCGGGCGTTGCGGACGGTGGCGATGTGGTCGATGTTTACACCTAAGAGCATGATGTGTCCTTTCTTTGGATTTTCAGACGACCTGCCGATGGAAAAGGTCGTCTGAAAAAGTTAAACGCCGAAACTGAATTGCTGGAGCTGTTGCAAAACCTGTCTGGATTTAATGCCTTCGGGCAGGAGGTTGTCAATCAGCAGACGCGTGATTTTTAGCGACTGCCCGAGGCTTTCGGGATGGGTGAAATCGCCTTCGCGCAGCTGGATCAAAATGTCGCCGCCGACTGCCACACCATGATTGCGTGGATTGAAGCGTTCGGCTTCTTCGATGGGAACGACCGCGTTTTCAGGCGTCAGCCAGTAGGTTTCTTCGGCGCGGATTGATTCGCCATTGCCATCATGGAACAAATCGGGCGCGAATCCCAAGCGGCTGAGTAAAGTCCATTCAAAGCGGCGCAGCGCGGCGGTATGGCTGCTTTCGCCGCATACCGCCCGCATGACCGCTTCCAGCGCGTCGTAAAGCTCGGGTATCGGATCTTCGCGAGCCGTCAGTTTGAGCATCAATTCGTTGATATATAAACCGCTGAACAAAGCCCTGCCTTGCGGCTGAGGCCAGCCGCCTATCCACTCCGCGCGGTGCAGCGTTTTCAACTCTTGCGAACCGTACCACGATGCGCTGACCGGTACAAACGGAACCAACACGCCGCGCAACTCACTCTGCCGCTTGCGCGCACTTCTTGCCAGTAAAGCCACGCGCCCGTAACGGCGACTGAACACTTCCACCCACAAACTGCTCTCGCGCCAAGGGGCGGAAGCAAGCAGGAAGACGGGTTCGTGGTTGATGCGCTGGTTGGTCATGGGCAGTTGGTCGGGAGTGTGGAAGGGGTGGGTTATGGTGTGGTGCATTTTACCAAAGCGGGTAGGAGGTCGTCTGAAAATATTTTTGTTGTTTAGAATGCTTTGAGTATCAAGAGGGAAGGGGTAAGGCAAAATTAATCGATGGGTCTGGTCGATTTGTATAGTGGATTAACTTTAAACCGGTACGGCGTTGCCTAGCCTTAGCTCAAAGAGAACGATTCTCTAAGGTGCTGAAGCACCAAGTGAATCGG
>JVVZ01000483.1:0-18680 GCA_001062585.1 Neisseria meningitidis | reverse complement strand
TAGTACGGAACCGATTCACTTGGTGCTTCAGCACCTTAGAGAATCGTTCTCTTTAAGCTAAGGCGAGGCAACGCCGTACTGGTTTAAAGTTAATCCACTATACACACAAATCTTTCCCAATTTGAAACAATCCCCTGATTTTGTTATTATTCCTTTAAACAAAGAAATAATCATCATCCATTTTGTCTCACCCGGCCCTCATTACGGCTCATTCATCTGTGCGTTTTTACTCTCTTTTTCCCTTGTTTTTCATCCGGCAGGACGGTTTAAACGCCATTCGTTTTTTGTCTGCGTTTTATAGTGGATTACCAAAAATCGGGAAAGTCTCGGACCCTGTCCGACAGACCATGTTTTATTCCTAGTTTTTGTTAATCAACCATATACAGCCTTGCGCCCGTATCCGCCTGCCTCACCATCCCAAAGGAGGTCAAGGTTTGTCTTTATTTCATTTCTTACGCAACCGCTCTTCGTTCAATCCCTTCGTCGTTTCCGTTACGCTGTCCTTCGTACTGCTGGTCATCGGCATCGCGCTTTTGATTCCGCAGCAGGCAGAAACCGTCCTCGATGCCGCCAAAACGGGCATTTTCAAAAACTTCAGTTGGTTTTACATCTTGGCGTTTTCAGCCTTCTTCTTCTTCCTGCTCGCACTTTCGGTCAGCAGCTTCGGCAACATCAAACTGGGCAGCAACGAAGAAGAGCCTGAATTTAGCTTTTGGTCTTGGCTCGCCATGCTGTTCGCGGCGGGTATGGGGGTCGGGTTGATGTTTTTCGGTGTCGCCGAACCGCTCACCCACTATCTGTCCCCCATCACCGAAGGCGGCAGCGGCGCAAGGCAGCAGGACGCGTTGCTCCACACCCTCTTCCACTGGGGCGTACATGCCTGGTCGGTTTACGCCGCCATGGCGTTGGCGCTCGCCTATTTCGCTTTCCGCTACAAACTCCCGCTTTCTCTGCGTTCCTGCTTTTATCCGCTGTTGAAAGAGAAAATCGACGGTAAGGCAGGCGACATCATCGACATACTTGCGTTGGTCGCCACCCTGTTCGGCATCATTACCACGCTTGGTTTCGGCGCGGCGCAGTTGGGGGCGGGTTTGGCACAAATCGGCTGGATAAGCGAAAACACCTTTTCCGTACAAACCATCGTGATTTTCGCCGTCATGGGTTTGGCAGTCGCCTCCGCCGCCTCCGGCATAGGCAAAGGCGTCAAAATGCTGAGTGAGATGAACTTGACCCTTGCTTTTGTACTGATGGTTTTCGTCCTCGCCACCGGCCCGACCCTCCACCTGCTCTCCGCCTTCAACGACAACCTCGGCACTTACCTGAGCAACCTCGTACAACTCAGTTTCAAAACGTACAGCTACGAACAAAACCATACCGAATGGTTCGGCGGTTGGACCATCTTATACTGGGCATGGTGGTGTTCTTGGGCGCCTTTCGTCGGACTCTTCATCGCCCGCATCTCGCGCGGACGCACCATACGCGAATTCATTTTCGGCGTTTTGGCGGTTCCCTCCCTGTTCTGCGTCATCTGGTTCACCATCTTCGGCGACACCGCCATCTGGATTAACGACCACACCGCAGCAGGCGCATTGGGTGAATTGACCGGCACGCCCGAAAAACTCCTCTTCCGCTTCCTCGAATACCTCCCCCTGCCGACCCTCACAGGGCTTGTCAGCCTCATGGTTATCGCCCTCTTCTTTATCACCTCCGCCGACTCCGGCATTTACGTCCTCAACAACATCGCCTCCCGCGACAAAAGCGTGGCCGCCCCGCGCTGGCAGGCAGTGATGTGGGGGCTGTTGATGTCCGCCGCCGCCATCGTCCTTTTGCGCTTCGGCGGACTGCCCACCCTGCAAACCATGACCCTCATCGTCGCCCTGCCTTTCGCCATGCTCATGTTGATCATGTGTTTCAGCCTCTGGCGCGGATTAAACGCCGACCACAAATACTTCACGACCGCCGTCACCCCCTCCAGTGTCTATTGGAGCGGCGACAACTGGCAGGACAGGCTCGAGCGTATGCTGAACCAAACGCAGGAACAAGACATCCTCAAATTCCTCAAAACCACCGCCCTGCCCGCCATGCGCGAACTGAGCGAAGAGTTGTCCGACAAATACAGCCTGAGCGTCGACATCCAAACCCACTTCGACCGCGAAGAGCCTGCCGTCGAATTCACCATCCACAAAGAGTCCCTGCGCGACTTCATGTACGGCATTAAAACCATCAAGCGCGAAGTGTCCGAACAGCTTATCAAAGACGGCCACCTCCCGCACATCCGCCACAACGTAACCTACGAGCCCTACACCTACTTCTTCGACGGCCGCAGCGGCTACGACGTGCAATACATGAACCGCCGCGAACTCATCGCCGACATCCTCAAGCAGTACGAGCGTTACCTCAACCTCCTGACCGATGTCGGACAAGAACTCATGTCGCACCAGCAAACCGAATTGGCAGAATAAGTTTTTGTTAAACAGGTGGTAACCAAGGTCGTCTGAAAACGGGTTTCCCATTTTCAGACGACCTTTCTTCATGCGTTCAAACAAACCACACACCCCATCCACAATCCAACCGTAGCGTGGGCTTTGCCCACGAAAAACACCACCCAATCTATCATCTTTAAAAAAAACCAAATAAAAACGTCGTCTGAAAATGGACTTCCCGTTTTCAGACGACCTTTCTTCATATGTTCAATCAAACCACACATCCCATCCACAACCCAACCGTAGCGTGGGCTTTGCCCACGAAAAACACTGCCCAACCTGTCTTAAAAAAACAAATAAAAACGTCGTCTGAAACCCAAAATCCAGCTTTTCAGACGACCTCTTTCCCCATCATCCGTAACACAATCTTTCCCCATGCAAACCGCTTCATTATCACCCGACAGCCTTAACCCAGCCAAGGTCGTCTGAAAAAAAGACCGAAACCGAGTACAATCCGCCACATGAAAAAACGCTCCAACCCCCTCCCGCTTTTAAACGGCGTCAAACCCAGCTATTTGGTACTGCCGCACGAAAAACCGTTTTACGGCCTGCCCCTGTTACATTTCCTCTGCGTCCGCTTTCCCTTTGTCGGCGAGGACAACTGGCGCAGGCGTTTGAACAGCGGCTTCGTCGTCGATGCAGACGGCGCGCCGTTTGACGAACACACGCTGTTCGAGCCGGGCAAAACCATGTTTTATTACCGCGAAACCAGCAGCGACAGCGAACCCGTCATTCCGTTTGAAGAAAAAATCCTGCACATCGACAACCATCTGATTGTCGTTGACAAACCGCATTTCCTGCCCGTTATCCCCAGCGGACGTTTTTTGCACGAAACCCTGCTGACCCGCCTGCGCCTGCGGCCGGAATTGCAGCATTTGAACGTAGCAGACATTACGCCGGTCCACCGTTTGGACAAAGATACGGCAGGCGTGATGCTGCTGTCGCACAATCCTGCCACGCGCCGCGATTATCAAACGATGTTTCAGGAAAAAAGCGTCCGTAAAACCTATCACGCCGTCGCGCCGACGCGGACGGATTTGGTATATCCCTTGGACGTGGTTTCGCGCATGGTGCGCGGGGAACGGTTTTTCACGACGCAGGAAACCGAAGGCGAGCCGAACGCCCATACGACGGTCGAATTGCTTGAAAACCGCGGCGAATTCAGCCTCTACCGGCTGACGCCGCATACGGGGAAAAAACACCAGCTTCGGGTGCATATGATGCGTTTGGGCATGCCGCTGCTAAACGACGCGCTTTATCCCACCCCTTTGGCGGCGGGCGATGAAGATTATGAAAAACCTTTGAAACTACTGGCAAAACAGATTGAGTTTACCGACCCGATCAGCGGACAAAAACGGATATTTGAAAGCGGATTTGAGTTATAAAGACTTTGCCGTCGTCCTGTTCGCATCCAAAACAAAGGTCGTCTGAAAACCATTTTCAGACGACCTTTTCATCAATCCTGCCTATTTCGAACTGCTGCCGAACAAGCCTTTGAACCACAATACGATATCATCCCACATCCGTCTGAACCAGCTGCCTTCTTCAACGGAATGGAGGGCGACGACGTTTTTCTCGGTAATGACTTTGCCGTCTTTGACGATTTTGAGTTTGCCCAAGGTTTGACCTTTGCGTATCGGGGCAATAACGGGCTGGACGGTTTCTAAAATCGGTTTGATGTTTTGTCCGGCATCGTGGGGAATCGTGATGTACACGTCTTCGAGGAAGCCGACGTTCACCGATTTGCTGCTGCCTTTATAAACTTTGACCTTGGAAATGATTTCACCGCCGTTGTAGAGCTTGGGCGTATCGAATGCCTGCAACGCCCAGTTGAGCAGTTTGCCGCTTTCGGAAGCGCGGGCTTCGGTGGACTCGGTGCCTACAACGATGGAAACGATGCGTCTGCCGTTGCGTTTGCTGGAAGCGGCAAGGTTGTAGCCTGCGCTTTCGGTGTGTCCTGTCTTCAGACCGTCCACGCTGGAGTCGCGGTAGAGCAGGAGGTTGCGGTTTGGCTGTTCAACATTGTTGTATTTAAAGGACTTAATCGAAAATACGGGATAGTATTTCGGGTAATCGTGTATCAGCGCAGCGGACAAAATGGCTAAATCGCCGACAGTGGAAACGTGGCCTTCGGCAGCCAATCCGGTCGGATTTTTAAAGTGGGTTTTGGTCATGCCCAAACGCTTGGCTTCGTCGTTCATTTGTTGGACGAACACGTCCACCGAGCCGCCTCCCATGGCTTCGGCAAGCGTGGTGGCGGCATCGTTGCCGGATTGGACTATCATGCCCTTAATCAAATCGCTGACGCTGGCGGGAACTTTGGGACTGAGGAACATCCGCGAGCCTTCGATTTTCCAGCCTGCATCGGACACGGTCAGCATTTGGTCGGCGCGCAATGTGCCGTTTTCCAAAGCCTTGAACGCGAGGTAGGCGGTCATCATTTTGGTCAGCGAAGCGGGTTCGATTTGGGTGTCGATATTGCCGGAGGCAAGCACTTGATGGCTTTGCAAATCGGTAACGATGTAGGCGGCAGCGGCAATGGCAGGCGGCGCATCGGGGCTGTTGATGCTGGGCATCATGGCCTCGGGCTGGGATGCGGCTGCAGGCGCAGGCTCGGAAGCGGCAACAGCAGGGGCTGCGTTGTTTTTAGCCGCTTGCGGCGCGGCTTGCGCGGCGGCAATCATCATTGCCGCGATCAATACGGATAATGTTTTTTTCATCGGGATGTGGTGCGGAAACAGAAATAAAAACAACCGCGTCGTGCGGTTTGGCACAAAAGGCAGTCATTATACCGCCGCAACTTCGCTTTGCTAAGATTTTTCTTGATTTCAGACGACCTCGAGGGTATGGTTTTACCTTTCCGCCGTTTTGTTGGCAAAGTTTGACGCGGGCGGCGGACACTCCTTTTGAAAATAATCCTCCGGCACACAAAACCATGAACAACCGCCCCTCTTATTCCGATTACCTCATCCGCATCCTGACCGCCTCCGTTTACGACGTTGCCGTCGAAACGCCGCTCGAACCCGCAATCGGGCTGTCACGTCGTCTGAACAACAACGTCCTGCTCAAACGCGAAGACCTGCAACCCGTGTTTTCCTTCAAAATCCGCGGCGCGTACAACAAAATGGCGAAGCTGCCCAAAGAAGCGCTCGCCTGCGGCGTCATCGCCGCCAGCGCGGGCAACCACGCACAAGGCGTCGCCCTTTCAGCACAGCGTTTGGGCTGCCGCGCCGTCATCGTCATGCCCGAAACCACGCCCAAAATCAAAATCGACGCCGTCAAAAGCCGCGGCGGCGAAGTCGTCCTCAAAGGCGTTTCCTACAACGATGCCTACGATTACGCGATGGAGTTGGCAGAAAAAGAAAAACTGACCTACATCGCCCCGTTTGACGACCCCGACGTGATTGCCGGACAAGGCACGGTCGGCATGGAAATCGTGCGCCAGCATCCCGACGACATCCATGCCATCTTCGTACCCATCGGCGGCGGCGGACTGGCTGCGGGTGTTGCCGCATTCGTCAAACAAGTCCGCCCCAGCATCAAAGTCATCGGCGTGCAAACAAACGACTCCTGCTGCATGAAGCAATCCGTCGAAGCCGGAAAAGTCGTCAGCCTCAAAGACGTCGGCCTCTTCTCCGACGGTACCGCCGTCAAAGTCGTCGGCGAAGAAACCTTCCGCCTCTGCCGCGACCTCTTGGACGACATCATCACCGTCGATACCGACGCCATCTGCGGCGCCATCAAAGACATCTTCGACGACACCCGCAGCATCACCGAACCCGCCGGAGCCCTCGCCCTCGCCGGCTTGAAAACCTATGCCGCCCGCAACCGCATCCAAAACCAAACCCTCATCGCCGTAACCAGCGGCGCCAACATGAATTTCCACCGCCTGCGCCACGTTTCCGAACGCAGCGAATTGGGTGAAGGCAACGAAGGCATTTTCGCCGTTACCATCCCCGAAGAGCGCGGCAGCTTCCTCAAATTCGTCAACCTGCTCGGCAGCCGCAACATCACCGAGTTCAACTACCGCTACGGCGACGACCAAAAAGCCCACATCTTCGTCGGCCTGCAAACCGCAGGTTCCCAAGACCTCGCCGTCATCAGCCGCCAGCTGACCGAAGCCGGACTGCCCAATGTCGACCTGACCGACGACGAAATCTCCAAAATCCACATCCGCTACATGGTCGGCGGACGCACAACAAAAGTCGCCCACGAACGCTTGATCAGCTTCGAGTTCCCCGAGCGACCCGGCGCACTCGCCCGCTTCCTCAACCATATGCAGGGCGGCTGGAACATTACCCTCTTCCACTACCGCAACCACGGCGCCGACTACGGCCGCATCCTCGTCGGCATCGACGTCCCGTCCACCGACGATGAGGCATTTGAAAACTTCCTCGAAAGCCTCGGTTACAGCTATCAGGACGAAACCCAAAACGCCGCATACCGCCTGTTCCTTGCTTGATTGAAAGGGAAATATAAAGGTCGTCTGAAACCCTGTTTGATGGTTTCAGACGACCTTTATGATTTGCACAGACCTGGTTTACAAATAAATTTCTACAAAGAAGGGAATACAGGCTGCAACTTGCCATACCGACTACGCAGCTTGATTTTCACACACAATCACGGCTTCCAGCCCTACCGATGATGAAATATAGTAAAAATCAAATGACTCATGCCGTTTTTGGTCCACATAAAACTCAATGGATGGAAACAACTCAATCAACCATTCGGGACATGATTGATTGTGATACGTCTGAATATCAAAAATGACATTCTGCGTACTGATATTATCAAAATCAAAAAACACCACATCCTGAAAATCCAATATTGAATCATCGTCAAGGAAAAATTTGAGGATTTGTTCTTTTGACTGATAAACATAGCCGATAATTTCTGCGTCGTGGTAGTCTTTATTGAAAGTTTTCATATACTCTGGTCACCAATCTAAAGCTATTCGGGCATCTTCAGAAAAATCTGATTTATCTTCAATTAGTTGCTTTAAATACAGTTTAACAAAAGGCAGTTTTCGATGAAATTTTAAAACTTGGAGGGCTGCACTGCTTATTAACTCATTTTCATTCCTCTTAAGGACATTCATTGCAAACTCCGCTTCCTTAACAGTTATTGGCGCTCTTTTTAAGATACTTAGCGCCTCAATCCGAAGATAAATATCTTCATCTAGATTCTCAAAAAAATCAATTATTTTTTCAAAAATATAACCATAATCAAATTCGCCTATATACACCCTTAAGATGCTGAATGCTTCATGGCGGGCAATATCGGATTCTTTTGAATCTAGTCCGATATCCAAAAGAAAATTCGCCAACTCTTCAGACATATCCTCATCGGCGTAATTTTGTAGAAATTCCTCTTTCTCTCTGTCATTGTCAAATTTTTGATAAGATGATTTAAATTCTGCACCATTCATAATAATGATCTCAAAAATATTTTTTTAATTTTATTTTAGTCCCAATTTGATTAATTCATCAGACACATATTCAAATTGCTGATAATACTCGACACGACTGACTGTACCGCCCCAATTTTTGGGATTCAACCTTTGTTTTCAGACGACCTTCCCATCTCATTTGTCTTCTGCCCTATAATACCGACCACAAATTTTTACCGCTTCCCCAAAGGACAAATCATGAGCAATTACACCCGAACCTCGCGCGCTGCCGACAGCCTGCGCGACATCAAAATCACCCCTCACTTCCTGCCGCACGCCGACGGTTCGTGCCTGATCGAATGCGGCAACACCAAAGTTATCTGCACCGCTTCCATCGACGAAAATGTCCCGCCCTTCCTTCGCGGCAAGGGGCAGGGCTGGGTTACTGCCGAATACGGGATGCTGCCCGCTTCCACTGCCTCACGTATGCGCCGTGAAGCTGCGGCGGGCAAACAGTCGGGCCGCACCCAAGAAATCCAGCGCCTGATCGGGCGTTCGCTGCGTGCCGTCGTGGATATGGAAAAACTGGGTGAACGCCAAATCCTGATTGATTGCGACGTGATTCAGGCTGACGGTGGAACGCGTACCGCGTCTATTACCGGCGCATTCGTCGCCCTGCAAATTGCGGTCAACAAGCTGCTTTCAGACGATCTCATCAGCGAAAATCCCATCCGCGAAGCCGTTGCCGCCGTATCCGCAGGCGTAGTGAACGGTGTGCCGCTTTTGGATTTGGATTACCCCGAAGATTCCGGCTGCGACAGCGACGTCAACATCGTTATGACCGCTTCGGGCAAAATCATCGAAATCCAAGGCACGGCGGAAGGCGCGCCGTTCAGTTTGGACGAATTGGGCAAACTGATTGCGCTGGCGCAGAAAGGCATTGCCGAGTTGACGGCACACCAGCAAGCCGCCCTATCCTCTTAAGTAAAAAATCATCTAGTTTATTGAAATAAAATATTATTCTTAAAAACCAACCTTATTAAAAGCAGATTCAAGGTAAAACCCGTCAAGGTTTAAGCACCTTACGGGCATCTTTACCCCGAGTCTGCTTTTTTCTATCTTAAATCAATTCATTGCTTGAAATTGAGTGTCGAAAAAAGGGCAATCAGCATACCCTGCCCAACCTGCTTTTAATCTCTGAAATTTTAAAAAAATCCTGCTTATCCAACATGATATTTATGACAAAGAATTTTAAAATCCATTCCAAACTCTGACGAGCGGTTCTAAAACGAGATTAGCGTTAGTTGTATAAATTCAAACACTTATTTAAAATATATGGTTCGCTTCGACTTGCCAAACCTATATTCGGGGCATTTGAATAATAAAAATTTCAAGGAACACTTATGCCGTTGCTGTCGATTGAATTCGCGGTATTTTTTATTGCTTTTTTGCCTATTTATTGGGCATTTGTCCGTATGCCGTCGGTGCAGAATGTTTTGCTTCTGCTGGCGGGGATGGGCTGGCTGTATCACTTGAATCCGATCTTTGCCGCCATAATTACCTGCTATTCGTCCTGCGTGCATTTGCTCGGTCTGTTGATGTCGTCTGAAAACGAAAACGTACGGAAATTCTGGCTGGGCTTCGGCGTAGCGACTGCTTTGGCAGTATTGTGTTTCTTCAAATATTTCGACTTTTTCCGCCCGTTTATCCGCCAATACACGGGACAGAGCGAGATTGTCGATATCTTGATGCCTTTGGGGCTGTCTTATTACACATTTCAATCTTTGGCTTATTTGGTGTACTGCTGCCGTCATCCGATGGGTGACCGGTTTGCGTGGCATGAATTGCTGCTGCATTTGAGCTTTTTCCCGACGATTACTTCCGGACCGATTATCCGTGCCGCGGCATTTAAAAGCATAGACGGCGAACAGGCGGGGGCTTTGGAACAGATTCGGACGGCAGAACCGCGCGCATTGGTGCGCCCCGCGCTGGCGGTGTGCTTGATTTTGCTGGGTATTGCAAAAAAATGGTGGCTGGCGGGTGCGCTGGGAGACGGCTGGGTATCGCCCGTTTTCGAGAATCCCGCCCAGTTTGACGGCTGGGGCGTGTTGTCGGGGGTGTACGGCTATACTTTCCAGCTTTTCTTCGATTTTTCAGGCTATTCGGATTTGGTAATCGGGATGGCGATGCTGCTCGGTTTCCGCCTTCCGAAAAACTTTGCCGCTCCGCTGCGCGCGTTCAATATCCGCGACTTCTGGAACCGTTGGCACATCAGCCTTTCCACTTGGATACGCGACTATATTTATATTCCGTTGGGCGGCAGCAAACACGGCTTCGTCCTGACGCAGTTCAACTTGTTGCTGGCGATGGTATTGTCGGGCGTTTGGCACGGCTACGGCTGGAATTTCCTGCTTTGGGGCGCGCTGCACGGCGTGGCATTAATTTTGCTCAACTGCGGCGACAAAATATTCGGTCGGGACGGTTCACGTCGTCTGAAAATCTTGCGTCCGCTTGCTTGGTTCGTCACTTTTCATTTCGTCTGCTTCACTTTCGTCGTGTTCAACACCGGCAGCCTCGCCGATACGCAGATGGTGTTTGATGCCTTATTCGCCAACGAAGCAGGTTGGGCCGCGCCGAAACAGGCGGATGTCTTGCTGCTTGCCGCGTTTGGCCTGATGATTTTGCTCTACCCGTATTTGCTTCGCCTGTTTGACGGCGCAGTGGCGGCATTAGAAAAAATGCCGATGTGGCTGTGGTTTATACCGCTGACGCTGGTGTTGTTGTTGATTATCGTATTGGCGCCGTCAGGCATCCCGGGCTTTATTTACGCCGATTTTTAAAAGGACAATCAGAATATGAAACGCTTTATTTCCCTGTTTGCCTCCCTTTTGGTTTGCGCCTTTGGCGCGGCGTGGTTCAGTCAAGATTCCATTAATGCCTATTGGCAGCAAACCTATCATCAGGCTTCACCGCTGGAGCCTTTGTCCGAATACGAATGGTGGCGCACGGGCGCGAAGCTGCAACAAGACGCGTACGCCTTTTCAGACGACCTCAAAGCGCGTTTGGTAGGACAGCCTGTGATTGCCGAACCGGAACCTCAAATCGCTGAAAACGACGGGTCGTCTGAACAAAATGCGCAGCTTAATGCGTCCGAACCGTACGAAAAAAACCGTCCCGCCGACGGACGCCAACCTCAGACGGCACAAAACGGCAAACAACCCGAAGCACATCATCTCCCTATTACCCCGCCCGCCAATATCGTTCTCGGACAAGGCGACAAAGTCTTTTTTGCCGGCGACTCGATGATGCAGGGCGTTGCACCTTTTGTTGAAAGAAGCCTGAAAAAACAATACGGCATTCAGTCGGTAAACTTAAGCAAACAAAGTACCGGATTGTCCTATCCCAAGTTTTTCGACTGGCCGAACACCATCGAACAAACGCTGAAACAACAAACCGACATCCGCCTTCTGGTCGTTTTCCTCGGTCCCAACGATCCGTGGGATTTCCCGAAAGGCAAAAAATACCTGAAATTCGCCTCGCCCGAATGGTCGGAAGAATACCTCAGCCGCGTCAACCGCATCTTGGCCGCCGCCGAACAACACCACGTGCAAGTCATTTGGATGGGCATCCCTTATATGAAACAGGCAAAACTTAACAAGCAAATGCGATATCTCGACAAACTTTTAGCAGACGAGATCAGTCCAAAAGCCTTGTGGATACCGACCGACAAGCTCCTCAGCAACGGCTCGGACACCTACGCCGACTCGGTCAACATCAATGGAAAAATCATCCGCTACCGCAGCAAAGACGGCATCCACTTCTCTGCTGAAGGACAAAAACTGCTCGCGGATAAAATCATGGAAAAAATCGTTTTTCAGACGACCCCTGAAATGAACGGCGAAGAACGCACGGAACAATTGTCCGCACGTTAAGCCCGTATCGGCAGCAAAAGGACGGCGTTTTGTTTATCCAATGCCGTCTTTTTCGTTACAATAGCCCTCCGCCGCGTCAAAAGACGTCGTCTGAAAACCACACACAGGAAACTCATGAACATCAAAACCCTGTCCGTATCCCTTACCGCATTGTGCCTGTCTGCCGCCGCACCCGCCGCCGATATGCTGCTGGAAAACTACGGCAGCAGCCGTCCCACATGGCTCTCCAAGCTCAAAAAACTCGACCGCAGCTCGGACGGCAAATTCCGCATCCTTCAAATTGGCGATTCACACACCGCCGGCGACCTTTTCACCGAACAACTGCGCCTGCGCCTCCAGCAAAAATGGGGCGACGGCGGCATAGGCTGGGTTTACCCCTCTACCGTCAAAGGACAGCGCAGCGCAGCCGTCCGCTATGACGGCTCGTGGCAAACCGTCAGCAGCCGCAGCGTTTCAGACGACTTCCCCTTAGGCGGCATCATCGCCAAAGCCAACGGCAGCAGCGTTACCATCAGCGCCAAAGACGGAAGCAGCGGCGAGAGGCAGATTTCCGTTTTCGCCAAACCCGTCCTACCCGAGCAAACCCTGTCGTTCAACGGACGCGAAGTCCCTGCCGGAAGCAGCGGCTGGCAAATCATCCGCAGTAACGGCCGCTTGCCCCTGACCCTCAGCAGCTCCATGCCTTGGGACATCGGCTACATCAATATCGAAAATCCCGGACGCGGCGTAACCGTTTCCGCACTCGGCATCAACGGCGCGCAACTGACCCACTGGTCCAAATGGCGTCCCTCTTGGCAGGATGACCTTGCCCAAACCCGCGCCGACCTCGTTATCCTCGCCTACGGCACCAACGAAGCCTTCGCCCGCGATTTGGACATCACAGCCACCGAACAAAGCTGGCGCAGCTACATCCGCCAAATCAAACAAAGCCTGCCCGACGCAGGCATCCTAATTCTCGGCGCGCCCGAATCCCTGAAAAGCACTTCAGGAAGCTGCGGCACACGCCCCGCCACCTTAAGCAGCATCCAACAAATGCAGCAGCGCATCGCCCGCGACGAAAAAATCATGTATTGGTCGTGGCAGAACGCGATGGGCGGCGAATGCAGCATGAAAAGCTGGATGAGCCAAGGCCTTGCCGCCAAAGACGGCGTCCACTTCTCAGGCAAAGGCTACCGCCAAGCCGCCGACCGTCTCGCCGACAGCTTGATACAAATGGCGGATTAAACAATAAAGGTCGTCTGAAAATTTTCAGACGACCTTTTTTTGATGACGGCACGTTTCTATCTTTTCTTGAAGACAGTTAATCCGCCTCAACTGCTTATCGAACGGTTTTGCAGCGTTTCAGCCCGTTCCCGATAATCAGTATCGAATTTCCGTTTTCAGACGACCTTCGCTTACTCTTTGGCAAATTGCTGCGTAAAGCGGACAAATTCTTCTTTTTTCGCTTTTGCCTTGCCTGAATCGATGGCTGCTTCGGCGGCTTTGACACCGTCCGCCAACGAAGGCACGACATTGCCGGCATAGAGCGCGGCGGCGGCGTTGAGCAGGACGATGTCGCGTGCCGCGCCATGTTTGCCGCTCAACACTTCATCCATTTTTTCCAAAGATTCTTGTGCGTTGGCGACTTTGATTTCGTCCAAATTGCGGCGGATTTCAATGCCGAAATCCGCAGGGCTGATGTCGTATTCGCGGATTTCTCCGTCTTTCAGCTCGGCAACACGGGTTTTGCCCGTCAGCGTGATTTCGTCCAAACCGCCTTCGCCGCACACGACCAAAACGTGTTTGGAACCAAGCTGTTTCAATACGCGCGACAGGATGCCGCACAAGTCGATGTGGAACACGCCCAAAAGCTGGTTTGGCGCACCGGCGGGGTTGGTCAGCGGCCCCAAGATATTGAAAATACTTCTAAACCCGAGCGAACGGCGCACGGGCGCGACGTGGCGCATCGCGCTGTGATGGTTTTGGGCAAACATAAAGCCCAAGCCTGTTTGACGGATGCTTTCGGCGACTTGCTCCGGCGTAATGTTCAACACCGCGCCCATCTGCTCCATCACGTCTGCCGCACCGCTGGACGAGGAAACGGAACGCCCGCCGTGTTTGGCAACTTTCGCGCCTGCCGCCGCAGCGACAAACATCGAAGTCGTCGAAATATTGAAGGTTTTTGCACCGTCCCCGCCCGTGCCGACAATATCGACGAGGTCGTCTGAATTTTCCAGCGGCACTTTGGCGGCAAATTCGCGCATGACGGCGGCGGCGGCGGTGATTTCCGATACGGTTTCGACTTTAATCCGCAATCCGGTCAAGATGGCGGCGATTTGTTCGGGCGGCACCTGCCCGCTCATAATCTGGCGCATCAGGTCGGTCATTTCGTCGTAAAACAATTCGTTGTTGCTGATTAAGCGTTCGATGGCTTGTTGCGGTGTGATCATGGTTCAATCCTTTTTACGGGTATTTTTACGTCAAACGTCGTCTGAAAATTTTCAGACGACGTTTGGTTTAAGCGGCGGACGCTTGGAAGTCTTTAAATTCTTCCAAAAAGTTTTTCAACATATCGTGTCCGTGTTCGGTCAACAGGGCTTCGGGGTGGAACTGCACGCCTTCGACGGCGTATTCCTTGTGCCGCACGCCCATGATTTCCTGATCTTCCGTCCATGCGGTTACTTCCAAACACTCGGGCAGCGTATCGCGGGCGATGACAAGGCTGTGATAACGCGTGCAGGTAACGGGATCGGGCAAATCTTTGAACATGCCTTTGTTCAAATGGAACACAGGCGAAACTTTGCCGTGCATCAGCGTTTTTGCCCGCACCACATCCCCGCCGAACGCTTCGCCTATCGTCTGATGCCCGAGGCACACGCCCATAATCGGCAGCTTACCGGCGAAATGGCGCATGGCGGCGACGGAAATACCCGCCTCTTTCGGCGAACAAGGACCCGGCCCGATAACGAGGTATTGCGGTTTCAAAGCTTCGATTTCTTCAAGCGTAATATCGTCGTTGCGGCGGACGACGACTTCCTGACCGAGTTCGGCGAAATATTGGACGATGTTGTAGGTGAAACTGTCATAGTTATCAATGAACAAAAGCATGGGGTACGGCCTTTTAGGGTTGTTTGACGGCGGCGATGTTTTCGGGCGAATTGATAAACGCCCACATCTGCTCTTCGGTTCGGAAAACGCCGTTACGGACAATATAATGCAGCGGATGCTTAATCAGCGCATCCGCTTTGCGGACAAATACACGCATATTGCTGCTGTTTGCCGCCATTTCCAACACTTTGGCGGCAAAAGCGGGGCGGTGCAGCTTGTCGTGCATCAGCGGATGGCGGGCGATGTATTCGTTCAGAGGCTTGCCGCTGCTGTGGAAATCCGTGTGCAGCGGGTCGAGGAATACAATAAAAAAAGGCATCTTGCCCAAATAATCGTCTGCATCGTTCATAAGCGTTTCGGACGGAATATTTATATCGACATAATATCACAGTTAACCGCGATTCTTGATTCCAATCAGGTCGTCTGAAACATCGCTTGCCTCCTTCCGAAATATTCACTTAAAATCAGTCTTACATTCTAAAAAGAGATTTGCTTATGGGTTTCAAACTTACTCCGATTGATGTTGTTGATGACATCAGCCGCGAAGATTTTTATCAGAATTATCTCAAGCCGCGCCGTCCCGTCGTGATCAAAGGACTGACCCGCAACTGGCCTGCCCGTGACAAATGGTCGCTGGACTATATGAAAGAAACCGTCGGCGATATCGTCGTCCCCTTGTACGACAGCGCCAAAGCCGACCCTTCCGCGCCGATTAACGCCGCCAGTACGGAAATGCGCTTCAGCGATTATATCGATCTGATCAAACGCGAGCCGACGGATTTGCGGATTTTCTTATTTGACCCCATCAAACACGCTCCCGCCTTACTGAACGACTACGTTTTCCCCAAAGAGCTGATGGGCGGATTCTTAGACCGTTACCCTACCCTGTTTTTCGGCGGTGCAGGTTCGGAAACCTTCCTGCACTACGACATCGATATGGCGCACATCTTCCATACGCATTTCGGCAAGAAACACATCATCTTGTTCGATTACAAATGGAAAGAGCGCCTGTTCCGCATTCCTTTCGCCACTTACGCGCTGGAAGACTACCACGTCGACAACCCCGATACGGAACGTTTCCCCGAGCTTGAAGGCATCGAAGGCATCGAATGTTTCTTGGAATACGGCGATACCTTGTTCATGCCGACCGGCTGGTGGCATTGGATGAAATACCTTGACGGCTCATTCTCCATCTCCCTGCGCGCATGGGATGAAAGCTGGGCGGTTAAGGCGCATAGCCTGTGGAACCTGACCGTACAGCGCAAGTTCGACGACTTCATGAAAGCCCGCTTTAAAGCACGCTACATGAATTGGAAAGAACAGCTTGCCTGCAAACGCGCCCGCCGCGCATGGGAACGCGGCCTGCCTCGTTAAAACACGCTTAAAGGTCGTCTGAAAACGGTATTTCAGACGACCTTTATCCGCAAATTGCCCCGTATCCAGCGCAAAAATTGAAGCAATGGATGGCATTGTTTACTCAATACCGACACGGCGCATAAGGCAAAAATGCAACAAATGCGAAATACAAGACGCATATTTTTTTAAACGTCGGCGATAGCTGAAACCAATCTGTCAAAGCAGGCGGATTGACCTTGCTCCTGCCTGCTTTGCCCCATTTTTTCACCGGAGTGCATCATGCAAACACCTCTAAAATTCTTCACCGCCCTTGTTTTAACGGCATCGGCATTCTCAGCATCCGCTCACGGCATGCATAAACATAAGCCGCTGACCTTTGAAGAGCTGCCCAAAATCTGCCAACAATACTTCACGCGCGCGGAGAATTGTTACAAAAAGGCGGGCGCCAAATCCGATTTTCAGCGCAACAATACAAAATTCCTGTTTCAATCCCTGCCTGCCGCCGATTTAACGCAGCGTGAAACCATGTGCAAAATTGCCATGGATTCGTTCGCCGAAAAAACGCGCTCGCTTCATTGCGAATAAGATTTTTGCCGGAAAGATATAGCAAAGGTCGTCTGAAAACCTATTTTGTGTTTTCAGACGACCTTTTTTCAGACGACCTTAAAAGAAGTAATTCGCCAGCAGCAAACCGAATGCCAAGCTGAATGCCATGCTCAAGAGGCCGGGGATCATAAAGCTGTGGTTGAAAATGAATTTGCCGATTTTAGTCGAACCCGTGCTGTCAAAATCAATCGCCGCGATAATTGGACCGTAGTTCGGAATGAAGAAATAGCCGTTCACCGCGACAAACGTGCCGATGATAATCGGAGCGGGAATGCCCAGCGAAATACCGATGGGGAACAGCGTGGCAACGGTCGCCCCTTGGCTGTTGACCAAGACGGACAAAACGAACAGGGCAAACGCGAAAGTCCACGGCGCAGTTTCGACCAAATGCGATACAGTTTCTTTGACTTCGGCCAAATGACCGTGCATCAATGTATCGCCCAGCCATGCCACGCCGAATACGGCGATAACGGCGCGCATCCCCGCATGGAACACCGAGCCTTTGGTAATCGCGTTACCATTCGGTTTGCAAAGCAGGATAATCAGCGCGGCAGCGGAAAGCATGACGATTTCGATGGTGTGCGCCATGCCCATCAGTTTCGGGCCTTCTTCCGTTTGGAAAGTCGGGCGCAACTCCGGTACGGCGCCCATGACCACCACCAGCAATGCGGCGGCAAGGAAAATCCCGACCGAAAGTTTCGCCTCTTTGCTGACAGGCGCATTGGATACTTCAGTCGAATCTTTTTCGTTGGCTTCTACATATTCCGGGTCTTTCAGCAACGCCTGATAATGCGGGTCATCTTTCAACTCTTTGCCGAGCTTGTTGACGAATATGCAGGCAAGGCCGATACCTAAAATAGTTGAAGGAACAGTCACTTTCAGCACATCGGCCATCGTGATGTGTTGCGGTTCAAGGTAGGTCACGCAGGCGACGACCGCGGCCGCAATCGGGCTGGCAACAATGGCGAATTGCGACGCGATGACCGCCATCGTCAGCGGGCGGGAAGGACGGATGCCGTTGCGGCGGCTGACTTCGGCAATGACGGGCAATACCGAATAAGCGACGTGTCCCGTGCCTGCCAATACGGTAAACAGATAAGTCACCATAGGCGCGATGAAAGTGATGTATTTCGGATTGCGGTGTAAAACGCGGGTAGCGATTTTAATCATGTAGTCCAAACCGCCGCTTGCCTGCATCGACGCAGCAGCGGAAACGACCGCCATAATCATCAGCATCACGTCAATCGGCGGACTGGTCGGCTCAAGATGGAAACCGAAGGCCAAAACCGCCAGCCCGATACCGCCGAGCACGCCCAAGCCGATACCGCCGACCTGCGCGCCGATTAAGATACACACCAGTACGATGGCGAACTGGATAAAAAACATTGTGGACATGAACACTCCATTGTTTGTAAAAAAATCTTGAAGAGGAAACGGATTAAAGCGGATATCGGCGGAAGCTGCTGTTGCATTACATCTGATATCCATATTTTTGTTTTTATTTTAAATACCAACACTTTATCCGATTAAATCGGGCGTGATTATAGAGTAAGCACTCGTTATTAACAATGTTTTACTGAAATTAAGACACCAAAGATCGTCTGAAAACGCCGAAACTCATTTTCAGACGACCTTTTTTAAGAAATTCGTGCAACGCAAAAATGTTTAGCGCGATTGACTGCGTACCTCATACGAGAATTTATTTTTGACTTTGAGTCAATCCATTCAACAAGACTCGGTTTCCCCTCCCAAGCCGCACCATCCCGATATATGGTGGATTAAATTTAAATCAGGACAAGGCGACGAAGCCGCAGACAGTACAGATAG
>JVVZ01000482.1:0-19107 GCA_001062585.1 Neisseria meningitidis | reverse complement strand
GAGAATCGTTCTCTTTGAGCTAAGGCGAGGCAACGCCGTACTGGTTTAAATTTAGTCCACTATATTTTCATTTATGTTTGCTCAGCCGTTGTTACTCAGGCAAGAATGGCGGCAAACCGTCAGGCTTGCAGTTCAACGATGCAGGGTTTTAAGGGTATTGGTTTATGTTGGTGCCTCCCTTCAAATCGTCTGAAACCGTTTTTTCAGACGACCCATATCCTCTTAAAACAAATTTAACTATCGGATTTTAATGATAATTGGAAGATAGCTTGCATTGAAGGCGGGGACGGTTTGTTATATAGTGAAATAAAAAAACAGACCGGATGACGGAATCGGGGCGTTTTGCGTGCTTGATAAAATAACGGTTGGTTGGCATTTGTATCGGCTCGGCTTGGGATGAGGCGTTGGTTTGCGACGGCAGCGTCCGCAGGCGGTCTGATATTTCAGAAGATTTTTGTTTCATTTGAGTCTTGGATATTTGTCCTATGACAACAATACAGGCAGATGAGGTGAAGATAATGAACGGTGTAACCAGTGCGCAATTTATTTCCGCAGGCATTCATTTTTATCCCAGATGCGGCTACAAGCGGCTGTCCGAGCAGGCGATCGCGGAGCATTTGAATTCGAATTTGGAAACGTTCAACAGGATGTTTGCCGACAAAGACGAATTTGTGAAGGCGATGTTGATTGAGTACAGCAATCGGGCTTTGGGGCGGGTGTCGTTCGATTTTGCCCAAAACATCGAAGATACGGAGCGGCTGTATCAGATTGTCTGGCGGCTGGCGGTAACGATACGCGAGCATTTGGCGTGGATACACAGGATGCTGTTGGACAGCGAAGAAGGCGTGGATTTGATTACCAAAGCGTTGAAAAAGCAGCATAAGATGCTTGCCTGCGGAATGATTCAGCATATTAAGGCGTGCAACGGCAGGGAAGATGTGCCGGAACTGGCTCTGTTTAATCAGTTTGAGTTTCTCAACGGCGCGGTCATCTCGCCGATGATTATGAACACGCGCTACCGTATGTTGGGGATACTGACCGATGAGATGAACGGGCGGCATGAGGATTTGCTGACCGATTCGTCCATCCACCAAAGGATAGATTGGGCGTTTGCCGCGCTGTTTCCGCAATACCGCTCTAAGGCGCGTCCGTTTTGACGATTAAGGTGTAACGCAACATGAAAAAAGCTGTTATTGCTTCTCTTGCCGTCGCGCTGGCTGCGGGCGGCGTGTGGTATGTCCTTCAAAACCAAAAAGAAACCCTGCCGATATGGATTGCGCAATCCAACGGGCGGCTGGAGCTGAACCGCATCGATGTCTCCAGCCTGTATCCGGGGCGGGTGAAGGCGGTACTGGTGGAAGAGGGCGCGGACGTGAAAGAGGGCGATATTCTGGCGGAACTGTCGTCTGAAACCAGCAACAGCCGTTTGGAAGAAGCGCGGGCAGCGGAATTGCGGCAAGAAGAGGCGGTCGGTCGCGCCAAAGCCGCCGAAGCGCAGATGAAGCAGACGGTTGCGCGCGCGCAGGCGAATGTGGACGCGAACAGACAGCAGCTTCGTGTGGCGAAAATGGAGCTGGACAATGCGCGCAAATTGCTTGCCGACCAGCTGGTGTCGCAATCGGAAGTCACCAAGCGTCAGGCGGATTATGAGCGCGCTGTCGCGGCAGTCAAAGCGGCCGAAGCGGCGCGGGACGAAGCGCAGGCGACGGTGGCGCAAAGTGCCGCCGCACAAGCAGAAGCTCGCGCCGG
Source organism: Neisseria meningitidis (assembly GCA_001062585.1). GTDB lineage: Bacteria > Pseudomonadota > Gammaproteobacteria > Burkholderiales > Neisseriaceae > Neisseria > Neisseria meningitidis_D. Next base: position 17,358 of record JVVZ01000482.1, on the reverse strand, counting down.
TGTCGAACAGGCGAGGGCGGCAGTCAAATCGGCCACATCCGCCAATGATGATATGAATATCCGCGCGCCGATAGCCGGCAGGGTGGAATACACCATTGCGGAAGCGGGCAACGTGGTCGCGGCGGGTTCGAAAGTGGTCAGCCTGCTTGATCCTGCCGATGTTTCGATGAATATTTTCCTGCCGACCGACAGCATGAGCCGTCTGAAAGTCAATGACGATGCGCGTATCCGTTTGGACGGCATTGACGCGGTGTTCCCCGCCAAAATCAAATTTATCGCGACGGACGCCCAGTTTACGCCCAAGTCGGTGGAAACGGTCGATGAACGTGCGAAGCTGATGTTTAAAGTGAAATTGCAAGTGCCGCGCGAAACGGCGGTGAAATACAACCGCCTGCTGAAAGGCGGGCTGACGGGCAATGGTTTCGTAAAAACCGACGCTAAGGCGGCTTGGCCTGCCGAGTTGGCGGTGAGGTTGCCGAATTAATAGCGCTCAAATTCGGACGGCCTCAAGTTAAAACAAAGGTTCATGGCTAAAAGAGGTCGTCTGAAAACGGGATTTTGCTTTTCAGACGACCTCTTTCCCTTCAAGCATCACCACTATAAAAAGAACAACTATCCGGAAGCGCAGCTCGACGCGTTTCCATCAAATCAGGACAAACAAAATGAAAACCAAAACATGGCGCATTGAAGAAGGTGCGCCTTATCCGATGGGCGTGTCGCTGACTGAGGAAGGGGCGAATTTTGCGCTGTTTTCCATCCATGCCGAAAAAGTCGAGCTGTGCCTCTTTGACAAGGGAAAGGAAACCCGCTTGGAAATGCCTTCGCGGCGCGGGTCTGTGTTTTACGGTTTTGTGCCGGAGGTCGGGGCAGGGCAGCGGTATGGTTTTCGTATTTACGGACGCGCTGATGCGCCGGGCGGCTCGTGTTTCAATCCGAACAAATTGTTGATTGACCCGTATTCCAAAAAAATCGACGGCAAACCGAGTTATCGGGATGAGGAGGAAATGGCATGGTTTCGTCCGGAAGACGGGCGGGACAATGCGGCGGTGGCGCCCAAAAGCGTGGTGGTGGGCGATGATGATTTTGATTGGGGCGACGACTGCAGTCCGAACCATCCGTGGGGCAGGACGGTAGTGTATGAAGCCCATGTGAAAGGGTTTACCAAGCAGTTTCCCGATTTGGAACACGCGGGAACGTATCAAGCGCTGACCGATCCGCGCGTGATTGATTATTTGAAAACTTTGGGCGTTACCGCCGTCGAGCTGCTGCCGGTACACCAGCATTTGGACGAATACCATCTGCAAAAAATGGGCTTGAGCAATTATTGGGGCTACAACACCTATTCCCATTTTGCCGTCGAGCCGTCTTATGCCGCCGATGCCGAACGCGCGGCGGAAGAGTTGAAGCAGGCAGTCAAAACCTTGCATCAGGCAGGTTTGGAAGTGATTTTGGATGTCGTGTACAACCATACCGCCGAGCAGGATGAAAAAGGCCCGATGCTTTGCCAGCGCGGCATAGACAATGCTTTGTGGTATTGGCTGAAGCCCGACGGCAGCTATGAAAACTGGTCGGGCTGCGGCAATACGTTGAACATCGTCCGCCGCGACGTAACCCGCTGGGCGGCGGACAGCCTGCGTTATTGGGCGGAAACATTTCATGTGGACGGTTTCCGTTTCGACTTGGGAACGGTATTGGGGCGGGAACCCGATTTTCAGGCTTACGGACGTTTTTTTCAGGTGGTGTACCAAGACCCCGTGTTGGCACGCTGCAAACTGATTGTCGAGGCGTGGGACATCGGCGAAGGCGGCTATCACTTGGGCAATTTCCCGCAGCCTTTTGCCGAGTGGAACGGACGTTTCCGCGACGATATGCGCGCGTTTTGGGTGTGGGAAAGCGGCAATTTGGGCGCGTTTGCCGAACGTCTGGCGGGGTCGTCTGATATTTTCAACCACAGCGGCCGTCATCCTTCCGCCAGCATCAATTTCATCACCGCACACGATGGTTTTACGCTACGCGATTTGGTCAGCTACAACGAAAAACACAACCATGCCAACGGCGAAGACAACCGCGACGGGCATAACGAAAACATCAGCTACAACCACGGTATTGAAGGCGAAACCCAAGATGCGGCGATTTTGGAAGACCGTTCCTACACCGTCAAAGCTTTGCTTGCCTCGCTGTTCCTTGCCAACGGCACACCCATGCTGCTGGCGGGTGACGAGTTCGGCAACAGCCAACAGGGGAACAACAACAGCTATTGTCAGGACAACCCGATTACTTGGCTGGATTGGCAGCAGGCGGACGAAGCGTTGCAAGGCTATACGCGCGATTTAATCCGCCTGCGTCAAGAAATCAAATTATTGGGCGATGATGTCTGGTGGAAACAAGAGCGCGTCCGCTGGCTCAACATCCAAGGCGAACCGATGAGCGAGCTTTGTTGGCACAACCGCGGCGCAAAAGCCATGCAGATCGTTTTGGATGATGAATGGCTGCTGTTGATCAATGCCAAACGTAGTCAACAAATATTTAACCTGCCTCAAGGAAGTTGGCAGATTTCTTGCGTACCATCCGAGAAGTTTAATTACAATGCAGACGGCAAGCTGACAGTCGAACATATGGGTATTTGGATTTTGCAGCGTAAAAATACATCGCCGAATATATGACATATGTCATTAATAGGATGTTTTTAAAAGAAACCCTATTATTTACACTGCCTCAGTTATAATGCTGAAGATGAGTAATAAATTTACCTGATTGACTTGCTTAACGGAACATAAAGGCATACGGCTTTTCAGACGACCTCAGACTGCCAAAAGATACAAATTCCCCCGCTTCATCATCCTATCCCCAACAGAGAAAGGCTATCATGGCTAAGAAAAAACAACCCATTTCAGGTTTTGATTATGTCATGCCGAAACCGGATGCCGAAACCATCCGCAAGTCCATCGTCTATAAATTGATTTTCATTTTGGGCGTCGATCCGAAAGAGGCGACCGAACACCAATGGCTCAACGCCGCCATGCTCGCCGCGCGCGACCTGATTGCCGAAGACTTCCTGCAAACACGCCGCGCCCACATCGACAACGGCAAACGCATGGTTTACTACCTTTCCATGGAATTCCTGTTGGGACGCGCCTTCGTCAACGCTTTGATTAACGAAGGCGTGTATGCCGAATTTGAAGAGGCGTTCAAACAACTGGGTAAAGAGTTCGCCGACATCTGCGAACAAGAACAAGACCCCGGCTTGGGCAACGGCGGTTTGGGCCGCCTGGCCGCCTGCTTCCTCGACTCGCTCGCCACCTTGCGCATTCCCGCCATGGGCTACGGCATCCGCTATCAATACGGTATGTTCAAACAAGAAATCGTGGACGGCCAGCAGGTCGAAAAACCCGATTTGTGGCTCGACCAAGATTTGGCATGGCAAATCGGCCGCCCGAACAAACAATACGCCGTCAGCTTCGGCGGACAGGTCATCAATATGGGTGACAAAAAAGAATGGCATCCGAGCGAAGAAATTTCCGCGATGGCATACGATGAAATCATCCCCGGCTACGGCGGCGACGTCGCCAATCCGTTGCGCCTGTGGACGGCTCACGCCGGTAGCCGCTTCGACTTGGCAGATTTCAACCGCGGCGATTACGCTTCCGCCGTCCGTGCGCAAAACAGCGATGAAAACATCTCGCGCGTCCTCTATCCGAACGACTCCACCGACAGCGGCCGCGAACTGCGCCTGAAACAGGAATATTTCCTGGTTTCCGCATCCGTACAAGACATCGTGGCGCGCCACAAATGCCGTTTCCCCAGCATCAAAAACCTTGCCGATAAAGTCGCCATCCACCTGAACGATACCCACCCCGTGCTGGCGATTCCCGAGCTGATGCGTATCCTGATTGACGAAGAAGGCATCGCATGGACCGAAGCATGGAATATGTGCTGCAAGATTTTCTCTTACACCAACCACACCCTGATGAGTGAAGCCTTGGAAACTTGGCCGGTCGATTTGATGGGCCGCCTGCTGCCGCGCCATTTGGACATCATCTTTGAAATCAACGCCTACTTTCTGAATGCCCTGCGCGCCATCGGCAACTTCGACGACGACTTCGTCCGCCGCGTATCCATCATCGATGAGAACAACGGCCGCCGCGTCCGCATGGCATGGCTGGCGGTCATCGGTTCGCACAAAGTCAACGGCGTGGCGAAAATCCACTCCGGCCTGATGACCACTTCCATCTTCGCCGACTTTGCCAAAGTGTTCCCCGAGCGCTTCACCAACGTAACCAACGGCGTAACCCCGCGCCGCTGGATCAATATCGCCAACCCCGAGCTGACCCGTTTCCTCGACAAACACTTGGGCGAACAAGACTGGCGCCTGCATTTGGACAATCTGACCAAGCTCAACGAAAAAGTTGACGATGCAAGCGTGCAGGCAGAATTCGGCGCAGTGAAAAAAGCCGCCAAAGAACGCCTCGCCAAATACATCGAAACCGAATTGGGCATCAAGGTTAACACGGACGCGCTGTTTGACATTCAAATCAAACGCATCCACGAATACAAACGTCAGGCGTTGAACGTGATGCACATCGTCGACCGCTACAACAAAATCTTGGAAAACCCAGATTTCGACTGGCAGCCGCGCGTTTTCATCTTTGCCGGTAAAGCCGCATCCGCCTACTACATGGCGAAAAAAATCATCCGCCTGATTAACGACGTAGCGAAAACCATCAACAACGACGAACGCATCCGCGACCTGATTAAAGTCGTCTATATCCCGAATTACAGCGTCAGCCTCGCCCAAATCATCATCCCCGCCGCCGATTTGCACGAACAAATCTCATTGGCAGGCACAGAGGCATCGGGTACCAGCAACATGAAATTCGCCCTCAACGGCGCGCTCTGCATGGGTACGCTGGACGGCGCGAACGTTGAAATTCTGGAAAAAGTCGGCGCGGACAACTGCTTTATCTTCGGCAACACCGTCGAGCAAGTGGAAGAACTTCGCCGCAACGGCTACGATCCGCTGGGCTACATCGAACGCGATCACGACCTGCGCCGCGTCGTCAACCAAATCAGCAGCGGCACATTCTCCCACGAAGAGCCGAACCGCTATAACGACGTCCTGCAACCTTACGGCGATTTCTATCAACTGATGGCGGATTTCCGCAGCTACATCGACACGCAATACAAAGCGGACGAACACTACCGCAATGTTGCCGCATGGCGAAGATCCGCATTGATCAACATCGCCAATATGGGCTTCTTCTCGTCCGACCGATCCATCGCCGACTACTGCCGCGATATTTGGTACATCAAGCCGCTGACTTTGAAAGAGCTGCCTAAGCACCAATTAGTTTGATATGAATGAAGCAGTAAACGAAACAGCCGATACGGGAAAGTATCGGCTGTTTTTGCTTGTATGGCTTAGTTCAAGGAGAACCCTGTAAGAAGGGTCGTCTGAAAACCATTTTCCTTGGTTTTCAGACGACCTCTGTTCTCTTTATATCAAGGCTATTCGGTGCAATCAGATATATTGAACCGAAATAATGTCGTATTCGCGAACGCCGCCGGGGGCTTGCACTTCGGCGACATCGCCTTCCTCTTTGCCGATTAGGGCGCGGGCAATGGGGGAGCCGACGTAGATTTTGCCTTCTTTGATGTCCGCTTCGTCTTCGCCGACGATTTGATAGGTAACGTGTTCTTCGGTTTCCAAATCTTCCAGTGTTACGGTCGTACCGAAGACGATTTTGCCTTCTGCGTGGATCTCAGCGGGATTGATGATGTGCGCCATGGACAATTTGTGTTCCAACTCGGAAATTCGTCCTTCGATAAAGCCTTGTTTTTCTTTGGCGGCTTCGTATTCTGCGTTTTCGGACAAGTCGCCGTGCGAACGGGCTTCGGCGATGGCTTCGATGATTTCGGGACGGGCAACGCTTTTGAGGCGTTGCAATTCTTGTTTGAGCAATTCTGCGCCGCGTACGGTCAATGGAATTTTTTGCATGGTTTGTCATCTCCGCAAAAGCGTTTGGACTGCTTTTGCCTGGTAAAAACACGGTAAATATAGTGGATTAAGTTTAAATCAGGACAAGGCGACGAAGCCCGAAGACAGTACAGCACAGTACTGGTTTAAACTTAATCCACTATAAAATCCGCAAAATGAAAATAAAAATACAAGCCGCCTAAATCTCGGCGGCTTGTCTGTGTAAGAATGAATGGCGGTATTGTACCAAAATCGGGGGAAACTGCAACGGCAATCGGCTTTTTCCCTGCTCTGGTGTGGCTTTAGTCCAAATGTTCGCTGCTTTGCGCCAAAACGGTACGGTTGCCGTTGGTTTCGGCAGGCGAAACGATGCCGTCTGCTTCCATTTGGTCAATCAGGCGGGCGGCGCGGTTGTAGCCGATGCGTAATTGGCGTTGGATACCGGAAATGCTGGCTTTGCGTGTTTTCAGAACGACGGAGACGGCTTCGTCATACATCGGATCAACTTCGCTGTCGCTGCTGCGGCTGATGCCCGGCAGATCGTCGGTTGTGCCGCTCATCAGAATATCGTCGATGTAATCGGGTTCGCCGAATTGTTTCAAATATTCGACTACGCGGTGTACTTCGTCGTCTGAAGCGAATGCGCCGTGGACACGTTGCGGATAACCTGTACCGGGCGGCAGGAACAGCATATCGCCTTGTCCGAGCAGGTTTTCCGCGCCCATTTGATCGAGAATCGTGCGGCTGTCGATTTTGCTGGACACTTGGAAAGCGATGCGTGTCGGGATGTTGGCTTTAATCAGACCTGTGATGACATCGACGCTGGGGCGTTGCGTGGCAAGGATCAAATGGATGCCTGCCGCGCGGGCTTTTTGGGCAAGGCGGGCAATCAGTTCTTCGATTTTCTTGCCTGCGGACATCATCAAATCGGCAAACTCGTCAACCACGACTACGATAAACGGCAGTTTTTCCAAAGGTTCGGGATCGTCGGGCGTCAGGCTGAACGGGTTGGCAATTTTCATGCCTTGTGCGGCAGCTTCCATGATTTTTTGATTGAAGCCCGCAAGGTTGCGAACGCCCACATGGCTCATCAAACGATAGCGTTTTTCCATTTCGTTGACGCACCAGTTAAGCGCGTTGGCCGCCAGCTTCATGTCGGTAACGACGGGCGCGAGCAGGTGCGGAATGCCTTCGTAAATGCTCAATTCCAGCATTTTCGGGTCAATCATAATCATGCGCACGTCTTCAGGTGTCGCTTTGAAGAGCATAGATAAAATCATGGCATTAACGCCGACCGATTTACCCGAACCGGTCGTACCGGCAACCAGCAAATGCGGTGCTTTGCCCAAGTCGGTAACGACGGACTGACCGGTAATGTCCTGACCGAGCGCGAGCGTCAGCTTGGATTTGGATTCGGCAAACGCGGGTGAATTGAAGATTTCGCTCAGGCGTATCATTTGGCGTTTCGGGTTCGGCAGCTCCAAGCCCATGCAGGTTTTGCCGGGTATGGTTTCGACGACGCGGATAGAGGCAACACCGAGCGAGCGGGCGAGGTCTTTTTCAAGGTTTATGACCGAATTGCCGCGCACGCCGACATCAGGTTCGATTTCGTAACGTGTAATCACCGGACCGGAATAGGAATCCACGACTTTGACTTTAACCTTAAATTCCGCCAGCTTTTCTTCGATGGTGATGCTGTTGTTCAGCAATTCTTCTTCGGTCTGCGTGGCGGCAGGGTCGAATTGGGGCGGGAGGAGCAAGTCTGTGGTTGGCAGTGGGTACTTCAGGTCGTCTGAAAACTTGTAAAACGCCCCGGTCTCTTCTTCTGAATCTGCATCAGCATCATCGGCAGCATAACCTGTCGCAAGATCGGCATGATGTATCGGCTGATGATGTTCAAAGGCAGAAATTTCCGCATCTTCCGTATGGGTGGATTCGGTTTCAGCATTTCTCTGTATATTTCCGCCTGCGACTTCATCCTCCGTTTCGGATTCACTGATTAAGTAATCATGAATCGAGCGGACAGGATTATCGCTGACATGCGCATTGACTTCAGAATGGAAAGCAGGGATTTCCCAAGCGGGGCGCGCTACCGGAGGATCGACGATTTCAGGTGCAACAGCTGGCGGCGTAAAGCTCGGCGGTGTCGGGATATCGATTGGCGTCGGGGTAACGGTCGGTACTTCGGGCGGCTCGACTACGGTTGCGGTAGGGGCGGGCTGTCTTGAAATATAGACTGCTTTTTCTTTTGGCGGAGCGACAGGTTCGGCGCGAAGCGTTTTAGGCGGGAACAGCGGTTTGCGTGTGACGGAACGCTCAACCGTTTGCTCAGGTCGCAGATCGGCTTCTTCCGACAATTTCACCTGCGCGGCAGCAGATTGCTGCTTGCGCGCCAGTTTTTCCGCCGCCGCTTCAGCATGGCGAACCGTCCGTCGGCGGCTTGCAGGAATCAGGTTTGCCAAAATTTCATCGTTTTGAATGATTTGCGGCTGGAAATCGCGCACAGGCGCAACAGCGGCGGCAAGGCGCTGGCGTGCTGCCGTACTTCGAGCTAATGTGTTCCGAATGTCCGTCACATCAATCTCTGCACGGCTATCCAGATTGTCAACGACAGGCAAAATGGCTTCGCGCTCGGCCGTGCGCAATGCGGTTTGCACGGTTTCGATATGTGGCGCACTGGCTTTGGGGATTTGGATGCCATTGACGCCCGCCATGACGCGCTCGCGGGTCCGGCGCAGTACGGGATCGTTGAAATCGATAATCTGCAAACCTTTCATCGGTGTTACCGATGCGCGGATGGGTTGGATTTCCCCGTCATCGTTATTCCGGTCGCCTGCAGGATGGCTGACGGTCTGCTGCTCTTCCCATTCCTGTAACGCCGCTTCATTGAGCGAACGGGTTGCTTCTTCCAAAGTGATTTCTTCAAAGCCTTCGTCTTTAACGATACGGGGAATATATTCAGGCTCTTCGGTTTCGACAAAAGGAACGATATACGGCGTATCTTTCCTTTCGGCTGCGTGTTGTTGAGGCGGCTCGGCTTGGGGGACTTGTTCTGCCGACGGATTTTCAGACGACCTTTCAATATCGGCATCTTGATGATATTCGTGTTTTACTTCTTGGCTTTCGAAGAAACCCTCTATGTCTTCCATACCGGTCTCAGATTCTTCGTGTTCAGTGTTTGCCGGTTGCTCGGATAATTGCTCCTGCTGCGGAGTGTAACGCGCCGCCATCAGGCGCAGGCGTGCGATGGTTTTTCCGTATGCCGCTTTGGCATCTTCTGAAAATTGATGTGGAGAATCAGCATCCTGACCGTTAGGAATATATTTGCCCTCTTGCATGCCGCGCTCTAAGCGCGCCAATTCGTGCTGCCACTCACGTTCTTGTTTTCTGTGCAGCCAAAATACGCCGCAAATGGCACACAATAAAATGATAATCAGCACTGTCCAAAACATTCGCTGTTTCCCTTGAAATAAACGGCAAAGGTCGTTATTTTAGCGTGTTTCAGCACTAAACAAAACAAGTCCGCAGCGAATTTCGTCTGCGGGGTATAATGCAGGTCGTCTGAATATTTACCCTCGGTCTGGTTTCGTATGAATTTTCAAGCCGCATGGTTTTCCAGTTCGATTTTAATCGCCGCTTGGCTGCTGTTGTCTACTCTGCTTCTCGCTTGCGCGCGTCCGGCATGGCGATCCATGCAGAAACACCATTCCGCCTTCATCCTCTCGGCCCTGATACTGACGACCGCATGGTGCCTGAATGCAATGACTGACGAAGGGCAGCTCGCGCAAATGAACTATCACCTGCTTGCCATGAATTTGGTTGCCCTGATGATTGGCGCACCCGCTGCATTATGGCTGGGTTCGGCTTTGCTTCTTCCTTATCTTTTATTGTTCAACGGCGGCGACGGATACGCCTATCCCGTCAACGCCCTCGCCTTGCTCTTACCGCCGCTTATCGTCAATCAGCTCTCTTGCCGCTTGGTCAACCGTCTTCCCGCTAATATTTTTATCTTCATTTTTGTCAACGGCTTCATTGCGTCCGCCGTAGGCATGATGCTGACCGGACTGGTACTGGTCAGCGTTTTGGATATCAGCCATGCCTTCCCAACCTCCGTACTTTGGACCACCGCCTTTCCTATTTTTATCCTGATCGCCTGGGCGGAAGCCTTTCTCAGCGGCATCACTACCGCCATTTTCATCGCACTCAGACCGCAATGGATCAACACTTTTGACGACAACCGATATTTGAAATCCAGCAATAAAATTTGGTAAACGGTAAAAGGTCGGTAGTACATGGGGAATTGATATTTCAAGTTATAGACCGCAATGAGGTCATAAGGTCATAATGATGGATATAACATCTTTCTTAAAAACGGGCAGATTTAAAGGTTTATTTGTTGGTATGTCATATAGTGACTTTCACAAAAATAAACGGTTTAAAAAGCTGACTAAATGGTTATACGACGACAGTAACGTAGAAGGTGGTTTTTCCATTTTTTGGAAAGGATTGGAGGTTGGTTTTACGGATGATATCGTTTATTCATTGTCAATAGACCTTTGTTTTAAAGGCGTTACCATTGCAAAGCAATATAAAATTAATAGAAAATTAACTATTGAGAAATTGATAAAATATTTGTTTCTTGCTGATATTGGATGGCAGTTTGTATCTAGAGACGAGTGGGAACATGAGTGTGAAATAAAAACTGAAGGTGGCGTTTCTATTGTCTTTTCATTTGATTTGAGTGGGGTAAAAATTTCTAAATTTTCTATTTCATGGGAAGAGGGAATATAAGGCTATACTCCAAAATTGCCCTCTACTTAAAATTAAAAAAACAAACAGTGAGTAAGTTATGGAAACCTTTTTTAATTATGTTATATCTCTAGCAGTATCATCATCTAGTTTGCCTTATATTTCAAACTATTATTACGACTCGCAATATGAATGGTTAAAAATATCCATATCTAAAAACAATACTACAAAAGTGTGCGGAAATATCGATATAAGCAAAACCAATCTGCAATATAAACTGCTTTGCGGAAAAGAAAATGGAAAGGGGCTGATTCCATTGGATAAAATAAAATTTCATTACGAAAAGAGCATCTTTTCTGCACAAAGTACCACAAGTGGAAAAGTGCTTTTTTCAGTTTCCTGCACGCAAGAACAATGTAGAGATATAGAAAAATATATTGAGAAGTAATAAAGTTTGAATACATTTTCAAACTCTTTAGGTCGTCTGAAAACCAATTTTCAGACGACCTTTTATCTGAGATACGGATATCATCAAACCATCTTCAAATATCGTCATTTATGAATGATTTTTCTCTTTCTTACTCAAAAAACTCATGTTAAGCGGAGTAAAGCCCATGCGGAAGCGTGGTACAATATTGTCAACAATTTAAAGCGTTTTCCTTGCGGAGAACGCTGTTTTTCATTAGACATCAAGAGGCTTTTATGAAATTTTTAGACCGTGAGGCGACGATTGCCAAGCCGGGTTTCAACCGTTGGCTGGTGCCGCCTGCCGCTTTGGCGGTGCATCTTGCCATCGGGCAGATTTATGCGTATTCCGTGTTTAATGCGCCGCTGACCAAGCTTATCGGCATTACCGAATCGGCAACCGGAGATTGGAAGCTGACGACTGTGGGCTGGATTTTCAGTATCGCGCTGGCTATGTTGGGCGCGTCTGCTGCTTTGTTCGGCACTTGGATGGAGCGTGTCGGCCCGCGCAAGGCGATGTTTGTCGCGGCGTGCTGTTTCAGCTTGGGCTTTTTTGTGTCGGCAATCGGCGTCAGTACGCATAATCTGTTTCTCCTCTATTTGGGCAACGGCGTGATCGGCGGCATCGGCTTGGGGTTGGGCTATATCGGCCCTGTGTCCACTTTGATGAAGTGGTTTCCCGACAAACCGGGCATGGCGACGGGTTTGGCGATTATGGGGTTCGGCGGCGGTGCGATGCTTGCCTCTCCGTTGTCCGTATCGTTGATGAATGCGTTTTCAGACGACGTGTCGGTCGGCGTTGCACCGACTTTTGTCGTTCTGGGGCTGTTTTACCTTGTGTTGATGATGTTCGGCGCATTCACCATCCGCGTGCCGGCGGAGGGTTGGAAACCTGAATGCTATGTCGCGCCGAAAGTGAAAAACAAGCTGGTCAGTAGCAATCATGTCAATGTTTCCCAAGCGATGAAAACGCCGCAATTTTGGCTGTTGTTTTGGGTGTTGTGCCTGAACGTGACTGCCGGTATCGGCGTTTTGGGGCAGGCTTCGGTCATGATTCAGGAGCTGTTTTCAGAGGCGTCGGTCGGCAAACAAGCGGCAATCGGTGCGGGGGCGGCGGCAGGTTTCGTCAGCCTTTTGAGCCTGTTCAATATGGGTGGGCGGTTTTTATGGTCCAGCGTTTCCGACAGAATCGGACGTAAAAATACCTACACCATCTTTTTCGTACTCGGCTCGTTGCTGTATTTTGCCGTTCCGTCCATTGGCGAGAGCGGGAACAAGGCTTTGTTTATTATTGGATTTTGCGTCATCATTTCCATGTATGGCGGCGGTTTTGCCGCGATTCCGGCTTATTTGAAAGACTTGTTCGGCACTTATCAGGTCGGCGCAATTCACGGACGTATTTTGCTGGCGTGGTCAACTGCTGCCGTGATCGGTCCGGTTTTGGTGAACTACATCCGCCAAAGCCAAATCGACAGCGGCGTACCCGCCGCGCAGGCATATGGCGTTACCATGTATATCATGGCGGGATTGTTGATTGTCGGTTTGCTGTGCAACCTTGCCGTCAGATCGGTTCATGAAAAACACCATGAAACCGACATCAAAACAGCGGCGCACAGCGGCAATCCCGATGACGAAACTGCTGTTTCCGATGCCTACTTGTTGCAGGAAAAAGTTGCGGCAGGCGGTTTTTCGGTTTGGTGGCGTTGGACGTTGGTCGGCGTCCCGCTGGCTTACGGCGTGGTGATGGTTTTCGTCAAGGCATTGGATTTGTTCCGTTAGGCTTTCGGATGCCGACGTTAGGTCGTCTGAAATGCAGATATGGATTTTCAGACGACCTTTGAGCGGAAAGACCGGCTTTTGTTTGTATAGTGGATTAACCGTCTGATTGGTAAAAGCATTAGATTGAGATAAGGTTTACACGAAGTATGGCGGGGCAAATCGGCAATTTATACCGGACCGGATTTGTGATACATTTTTGCCTTCACAAACCGCAGCAAGCTGCCGGTCAAACGGGAAATCTGTCTTCTTCCCGTTTGTTGACCCATGATAGGAAAAGAAATGTTTTGGTATATCGTAGGATTTTTTGCTTTCGTAGTTGCCGTCCTTGCGCTTTGGGTGAATGCCAGCGCATTTGGTATGCAGGAGGACGGCACGCCGCAATCGGAATATGAAAAACGCTTGGGCTTGGGGGCAAAATTGAAGGATAAGGAAACTGCTATGAAAGAACGCGAAGCGGCAAGGTTTCATCCTGATGATTGATACTACATTGCGATTCTTCCTTCGGATACACGCCGGACTCGGTGTTCTGAAACCTTAGACCATCATGTAAAAAGGTCGTCTGAAAAACCAAATTTAGGTTTTCAGACGACCTTTTCGTTTACGGCTTTACTGTTTATTCGATGACAACGCGCGCGTTAAGCGGCTGGACGGGGCGGCTGTTGTGCGAGCCGATGGCGCGGGTGAATTTTTCTGCCTGCGCCTGGTCGATGTGGTCGTAGGTTTTCAATACCAGCCACGATACGCCTTCGCTGCACGGCGGAGTGGTCAGCGAACCGGCAAAGCGGTAGTAATTCAGCCGTTTCGGCAGCAGGGTGCCGGCGTCGAAGGCTTTGTCGAGGTTTACCTTTCCTTCCTTCATCGGCATCACGTTCCATATAGGCGCGAGGCGGTCGTTGGTTTTGCCGGCTTCGTACAATACTGCCAATACCAAAGGCTGGCGGTTTTCGTCTAGGTGGACGAAGTGGGCTTCCATCGGGAAGGTGCGGCCTTTGATTTGGTTTTCACTGGGGACGTGGAAATGGAATTGTTTCAGGGTGTAGGTGCGGCCGTTCACGGTCAGGGTGTTGCCGCCTTCGGGATAATTGACCTGGATGGTGTGGCCGTTGTTTTCCACGTCAACCGCGCTCGGTTTGTAATTGACTTTGATGGTGGGCAGTCTGCCGGAGACGGTTTCGGTAATGTTGACGGGGGATTGGTTTTTGCCTGTGGAACACAAACGGAACTCTTCAGACAGATTGCCCCAGCTTTCGGGGGAGTCGTGTCCGGTGTAGCCCCAATGGGTGTGGTTTCCATGTGCGGCGGCGGAGAATGCTGCGAAGGTGGACAGCAGGAAAACAGTCAGACGAGGCAACGTACGGGTCAAGCAGGGCATTGCAATATCCTTTCTGTGAGGAGGAGGGAAAAAAGCATTGCGGTGCGTATGTAGATTATTGTTATTTTTTATTGAACCATAGCTATATTAAATCATCAGGTCAAGTCTTCTTTTGCTAATTAATTTAAGGCTGTGAAGTAAAAGCGAATTCATTTTTTAAAAAACGATATTGTCGTTTTGAAAATTGATAATAATTTGAAATAGAAAATGCCTATTTTTCACCCCTTAAAAATTTAAGGAAAGCCGACTTATGAAAAAGGTCGTCTGAAAACCTGAATTTGGGTTTCAGACGACCTTTTGCCTTGCCTGACAAGGGTTATTTGTGCAGCCCGCATTCTTTGCTGTCTTTGCTTTCCCACCACCAGCGTCCGGCGCGGATGTCTTCGTCTGCTTTGACGGGGCGGGTGCAGGGTTCGCAGCCTATGCTCGGGTAGCCTTGGAAATACAAGGCATTGAGCGGGACGTCGTAGGCTTGGGCGTATGCCCAGACATCGTTTTCTTCCCAGTCGAAAATGGGGTTGAACTTGGCGATATTGCGGCTGTGGTCGGTTTCTTCAAAATCCAATTCGCTGCGGGTTGCCGATTGGCTGCGGCGTTGTCCGGTCAGCCAGGCGGGGGCGTTTTTCAGGGCGCGGTTGAGTGGCTCGATTTTGCGGATGTGGCAGCAACGGCGGCGCAGCTCGACGCTGTCGTACATGGCGGTTGCGCCGAATTCCTGCTCAAACTGCCGCGCGCTTTCGGGATCGGGGTGGAAGACTTCCAGTTCGGTTTGGTAGCGGACGTTGACGGCGGTAATCAGGGCGGCGGTTTCGGGATTGAGCTTGCCGGTGTCGAGGGTGATGATGCGCAGGGGGAGTTTCAGGCGGCAGATAGCGTCGGTAATGATCATGTCTTCGACGGCAAGGCTGGAGGCGAAGACGGCTTGCGGATAACGGCGGGCGATGTGTTTGAGGCGGGTTTCGAGCGTGGCGTTCAACTCGGGCAGCCGGCGCCGTTCGGCTTCGCCTGTCGTCGGGATGCGCCAAAGCTGGGGACGGAAGAGGGACATGGTTGGCTTGTTCCTTGTTTTTTGTTTTCAGACGACCCCTCTTGCGGCAAAAGGGGTCGTCTGAAAGTTTGTACGGAACATTATTGTCGGGCGGTCTTGCGTGAAGGGGAAAGAATGCTTTTCTATTTCTTTATAACCAAAGCGATTGCTGCTGGTCTTTCGGTACGAGGTGGTTCACGCCTATGCCGATCAGGCGGAAGGCGTCTTCGCGCTGGGGCGGCACGCGCTGCATCAGGGTTTGCGCGGCGCAAAGCAGGGCGTCGGTGTCGGGTAGGACGGAAGAGTAGGTCAGGGAGCGGGTGATGATGCGGAAATCGTGGGTTTTCAGCTTGAGGGTTACGCCTTTGGCTTCGATGTTTTTGCGCGTGATTTGCCGCCACAAGTCTTCAGCAAGGTGGGGCAGGTGTCCGGCTGCCTGTTCGAGCGACAGGTCTTCGGGCAGGGTGATTTCGGTGGAGATTTGGAGGCGTTCGCGTTCGGCTTTGACGGGGCGTTCGTCCGTACCGCGCGCCAAATCATAAAGGCGGTAGCCGTAGCGTCCGAAATGGTTTAACAGTTCGCCGCGCTCGAAACGGCGCAAATCGCCTGCCGTCTGCATACCCAGCGACTGCATTCTTTTCAGCGTTACCTTACCCACGCCGGGGATTTTGCCCAAGGGCAGGGTTTCCAAAAAAGCCATGATTTTGTGCGGCGGCAGGACGAATTGCCCGTTCGGCTTGCGCCAGTCCGATGCGATTTTCGCTAGAAATTTGTTCGGCGCGACGCCAGCGGAGGCAGTCAGGCCGGTTTCCTCAAAAATGGCGGCGCGGATTTCTTTGGCAACTTCGCTGGCGTATGGGATGTTTTTGAAATTGTGGGTCACGTCAAGATAGGCTTCGTCCAGCGACAGGGGTTCGATTAAATCAGTATAGCGCCTGAATACGGTGTGAATCTGCGCGGAAACCTGACGATACAAATCGAAATGCGGCGGCACATACACCGCTTGCGGACACAGCCTTTTCGCCGTCGCCACCGACATCGCGGAATGCAACCCGAACTGCCGCGCCTCATACGATGCGGCGCAAATCACCGAACGCGCGCCCTCCCACGCGACGACCACGGGCAGCCCTTTCAAATGCGGCTGCTCGCGCAGTTCTACCGATGCGTAGAACGCGTCCATGTCGATATGGATGATTTTGCGCTGGGACATTGAAGACGGTCGGGAAGGAAAAAGAGACGGGTATTTTAGCGGAAAACGATAGAGGAAGGTCGTCTGAAACGGCATTTGGTTTTCAGACGACCTTTGATCAGGGAAAGCAAACAGACTTTGCAGATTTGCCCAATGGCTCGAACCTACGCCGTTTCATGCGCCCATTGGGGCAGGGTGGTTTTTTGTTTGCAAAAAGCGAACAGACGCTGCCCATTGCACTTTTCAAACATCAGCTCTACGCCGCTTTGCAAACGCAAAATCAGGGCGGAAGGCGTATCGATTTTGATGAAGTCGATATGGTGTTGCACAAGTTTGGCAATGGCGGAATACAAATCAAGCTTGTCCGCGTGCCTGAAAAACCAAGGATTTAAGCTTAACCAACGCCCGCCGTTCAACGAAGCACCGGGTTGGAAGTCCGCCCGGATTTGAGTCAGGCGGTCGTCTGAAAAATGCAATTCGATATCGCCGTAGAGCCAAATGTTCCACCCCTTTTTTACCAAAAGCCCTTTGGGCACGCATTCGGGCGCAGGGAACATTTGCAGGATCATCTCCGCCGTCTGCCCGATCTCCAGATAATCAAATCGGCCTGTGGTCAAAAAGTCGTACATATCGACGGAAATCGGGAAATGGTAGCGCATGGTCGTTTCAGACGAGGTGTGAAATATGGGCTATCTTAGTTCAAAATATAAATGCAATCAATTCTTATTTTTATTTATTTGGCTCATTATGTGGATTAAATTTAAATCAGGACAAGGCGACGAAGCCGCAGACAGTACAGATAG
>JVVZ01000481.1:0-22882 GCA_001062585.1 Neisseria meningitidis | reverse complement strand
CAGATAGTACGGAACCGATTCACTTGGTGCTTCAGCACCTTAGAGAATCGTTCTTTTTGAGCTAAGGCGAGGCAACGCCGTAATGGTTTAAATTTAATCCACTATATTTTGAAAATAGCATGACACAACGCAAAGATTATAACAAACAACAAACTGCAAATAAATTGTAAAGTAAGACACTAAAATAATAAAAAATGTTCCACAAATACTTCTTTATCATACAAATATTACTTTAGTTATTCTTTTAATAAGGAAAAAAATATATTAATACATAAACCGAAATTATGGTAAAGTATATATACGGTGGCTATCGCGGACATAACTCATAGCCAAAGCATAATCGATACCTTAAGTAACTTTATCATTTGTTAATTTTACATTATGTGATTGTTATTTATGCAGCAAAGCGAAATCTACTTTTTCGGAAAACTAAATCAGTCTCGTGATTTTATTGTTTCTGAAAATCTCCAAACTAATGATAAAAACTTTTGGGATGGATGGTTTGATCGTTGCAACAACCAAGACAAACTCATTCCGTTTACCCGAAAGGCGCTTTCTGTATCGCGGATTTGGCTGTTTTGCATTAAACTGCCTGATAGCATTACCTATATTGGGCTAACGGCACTCAGCTCAGACCAAACAGGTCGACAATATCCTTTTGTACTGTTCCAAAAACCTTATCCCCCTCCAGAACAGTTAAAATCTATTAATTTTTTCTCTCAAAACATAGATTTTTTTAACCAAACATTAATAAATGGTAAATGTATTATAACAAATTGTTTAGGTACACTTTATAAGTCTGACCATCCGTTACCCGAGCCTTTCCTTAATTTTTTATCTAAATCAGATAACATTGGCAGCTTTTGGCTAGAGTGCGAAAGCGGTTACCATATAGAAAGAGACGGAGAGCCCACCTGCTCTCTGTTCAATAAAATATTTGGATGATAAATAGATGAATACATTTCCCTTATGGGCAGAACCTATTTCCGCCGACACCCCCGAAGGGGTAAATATTGAATACGACAGCCGCTTTTTAGAGCTTCAAAGCGCTGCCGAAGGGAAACCGGAAAGGCAATATGGCGACACCATCATCCCTGCTGAAGAGCCTGATTGGGCAACAGTAGAGAAGCTGTGCAATCAATTGTTGGCTGAATCGAAAGACCTTCATGTTTTGTCCTATTACACACAGGCGCTCACTGCAAAACATGGCCTGGTTGGCTTTTGCGCCGGTTGTGAAGCCATCAAAACCAATGTGGATTTGTATTGGAAATCCCTATATCCCAAGCTCGAAGATGAAGACGGCGAACCCGACCCGTTTTATCGAATCAATGCGCTAAGTGCATTCACTACGCATGACGGCATCGCCAAAGAAGTATTTTCAGCTAAATTATTAGTAAACGGGCTGACCCAACAGCCTATTACCGTTAAAGAAGCAGTTTCTGTCTTGCAAGGCAATGACCCGCAAAGCTATCCGGGTGGCAAAGAACGTTTGATGCTCGATATCAGGGTAAGTGCCGATACCGGCAAACCGGAATTGATTGCCTTAATCCAGGCATTAGACCATCTGAAAGATATTCAAAACACTTTCTCGACCCAGCTGCACGACGAACACTCACTCAATTTTGAAGTGATTCAAAAACCGCTCACCCTGATCCACAAAGCCATCAATTACAACGATGGAAGTACCCCGCAGCTGCAACAGGCTGAACAAACAGAACAACCCGCTGAAACGCCCGTTTCGACCGTTGCTCAAGAGCAATCGACCCTTCAAGAAGCGGATGCATGGCGTCGTCTGAATATCAAAAATCGGGCTGATGTCGATTTGGCTTTGGAAAAAATCTGCATTTACTTTGAAACGCTTGAACCCAGCCACCCTGCCCCGTTATTTATCCGCAGGGTACAGCGGCAAATGAATATGAACTTCTACGACATCATGAAAGATATCAGTCCTGAAAGTATTGCCAATCTGGAAGTTTTGATCGGGAAGCAGGACGAAGAAACGGGAACTTCCAACGAATAAGCTAGTCTATCCGCAATATTTAAAGTTCGTTTAAATAAACAACTTTTATCATTTAAAGGTCATTGAATATGTCACGAAACAAATCATCCGGACAAAAATTTATTGCCCGCAACCGGGCGCCTCGCGTACAGATTGAGTACGATGTAGAACTTTACGGTTCTGAGAAAAAAATTGAGCTTCCATTCGTTATGGGTGTGATGGCAGATTTGGTCGGTAAACCCGTAGAGCCACTACCTGAATTGGCCGAACGCAAATTTTTGGAAATTGACGTAGATAATTTCGATGAACGCATGAAAGCCCTCAAACCGCGTGTGGCATTTAATGTCAAAAACACGCTTACCGGGGAAGGCAACTTGAATGTAGAGCTTGAATTGGAAAGCATGGATGATTTCTCTCCGGCAGCAATAGCAAAAAAAGTAGGTCCTTTAAACGAACTCCTACAAGCGCGTACAGAGCTTGCCAACCTGCTTTCATATATGGATGGTAAGAGCGGTGCTGAAGAATTAATCGGAAAAGTCTTGGGAGACAGTGAGCTGCTGAAAAGCCTTGCAGCCGCACCTAAAGCAACAACCAAAGACGAGCAGTAATTTCAGATGAAATCAATAAAGTGAGCGTGAATCATGACTGAAAAGCAATTAGACATCCAAGGGGACGGCGGCGCGAAAAGTGTGTTTGCCGCAAATGAATTTGAACAGCTGCTGCAAAAAGAATTCAAACCCAAAACTGAAGAAGCCAAAAGTGCTGTCAATAATGCCGTAGCGACACTGGCACAGCAAGCTTTGCAAAACGCCATTACTATTTCAGACGACACTTATCAAACCATCGAAGCGATTATTGCAGAGATCGACAGAAAACTTTCCGAACAGATCAATTTGATTCTGCATCATGAAGATTTCCAAAAGCTGGAAGGCGAATGGCGCGGCCTGCATCATTTGGTTACCAATACCGAAACTGATACTTTGTTGAAAATCAAAGTATTGCCCATCTCCAAAAAAGAAGTTGCCCGTAACTTAAAACGCTTCAAAGGTACCGCTTGGGATCAAAGCCCCCTATTCAAACGTATTTATGAAGAAGAATACGGCCAGTTTGGTGGCGAGCCTTTCGGCTGTTTGATTGGCGACTACTATTTTGATCACTCTGCACCCGATGTGGAAATGCTCAATAGCCTTGAAAAAATTGCCGCCGCCGCACACTGTCCGTTCATCGCCGGCGCATCCCCCAAACTGATGCAGATGGAATCTTGGCAAGAGTTGGCCAATCCTCGTGATTTGAGCAAAATTTTCCAAAATGCCGAATATGCCCCATGGCGCAGCCTGCGTGATTCCGAAGATTCGCGTTATATCGGTTTGGCTCTGCCACGTTTCTTATCCCGTCTGCCTTACGGTGCCACAACGAACCCTGTTGATGAGTTTGACTTCGAAGAAGAAACTGAAGGCGCGGATCACAACAAATACACATGGGCTAATGCGGCTTATGCAATGGCGGTAAATATTAACCGTTCATTCAAATACTATGGTTGGTGTACCTCAATCCGCGGCGTGGAATCTGGCGGTATCGTTGAAAACCTTCCCTGCCACACATTCCCGACGGATGACGGCGGCGTGGATATGAAATGTCCAACCGAAATCGCCATCAGCGACCGCCGCGAGGCCGAATTGGCAGCATTGGGATTCATGCCGTTGATTCACCGTAAAAATACCGACTTGGCCGCGTTTATTGGTGCTCAATCGCTGCATAAACCGTCTGAATATTATGATCCGGATGCTACCGCCAACGCCCGCTTGTCTGCGCGTCTGCCTTACCTGTTTGCGTGCTGTCGTTTCGCGCACTATCTGAAATGTATCGTACGCGACAAAGTCGGTTCGTTCCGCGAGCGTGAAGACATGGAACGTTGGCTAAACGAATGGATTATGAATTATGTAGATGGAGACCCGATTAACTCCACTCAAGAAACAAAAGCCCGTAAACCGTTGGCCGCTGCTGAAGTGGTTGTGGAAGAAGTTGAAGACAATCCCGGATATTACACTTCCAAATTCTTCCTGCGCCCGCACTACCAACTCGAAGGCCTTACCGTTTCATTGCGCTTGGTTTCCAAACTGCCTTCGGCTAAACAGGAATAGTCGGGTTTGGTTTATTTAGGTGGGCATATTCATGCCCTGTTGTTAAATCCCTTAATTTTTTTAACCTTTTAACAAGGAGAGTAAAAACATGGCTATTGATATGTTCATGAAAGTTGAAGGTGTTAACGGCGAATCAAAAGATTCCAACCACAAAGACTGGACCAACATCGAAAGTTTTGACTGGGGTGCCGAGCAACCCGGTTCGATGACCAGCGGTGGTGGCGGTGGTGCCGGTAAAGTCAATTTCAATGACTTGACCGTAGTTGCCGCCATTGATAAAGCCGCTCCGACCATTCTGAAAAACTGTGCTACCGGCCAACACTTGAGCAAAGTAGAAATTTCCGTATGCAAAGCCGGTGGCGAACAGATCGAATATTCGCGCACTACTTTGGAAGATGTCTTGGTAACCGGCGTGAAATTCATCGGTGTACAAGACAACGATGCGCTGAAAATGCGTTATTCCTTCCAAGCTGCCAAAGTGAAAAACCAATATTGGGAACAAACCGATAAAGGTTCTAAAGGCGCTGAAGTTCAAATGGCCTTCAACATCAAAGAAAACAAATCCGCATAACCACTATGCGCATTTAACTGCAGAAGCCTGGCTTAAAAGGCGTTTTAAGTCAGGCTTTATTACAATAAATTTACTTTTCAGACGACCTCTGTCTTCCTGAAAAGTTAATCGGGTTTCAACTATTACACACTTTATACAAATAAATAAGGAGTTGCTGGGATGGATTTGAAGACTAAATTAACGGACATGATTGAGCTTGTACGTTCAAATCCTGACAATCAGGAACATCGTTTGGCATTGATTCAATATCTCTGTCTGAGTGCCAAATGGGAACAGGCTTTAAAGCAAATCGGGCAATACCAAAAACTGTTTCCCGATACTCAAAAGCCTCTGATGCTCTACCTTATTGAAAACATTTCTGCCGAAATGCGTCGTCAAGCAGTCTTGGAAACACAGCAAAAACCCAAAACTCTGGAACAGCACGCAAGCAAACTCGATATTCTTCAAAAACAACTCTCTTTAGTTGCTCATGTTGCAGAGAAAAAAAACTCTGCCCTCACTGCCGACTACGAAGCCTTATCCGACTGTGTCGACGGTACGCCGGCGCACATCACTTATCTTCTGGCAGATAAATCGGTTGCCGAAACCGACAGCAACTGGATTATGGACGGCGACGTACGTACTGCTTTTGTTTATGAATTCTTCTATCAAGGCCACTACTATTGGCAAACTTGGGACTCTCTTGAAAGTATAGCTTTCAAAGCACCAAGCTCGTTGCTCGACATCATCTGGAGGTCGTCTGAAATCAAATTTACCGACGGCGAATGTATCCAATGTACCAGTCCCGCTCGCTATGCCGTTTTGCCGGATGCAGAAACCGAATGGTCGGATATGTTGATGAACTGCTCGCAAACAGACTGGATAGAAGTAGCCGAACAGCTCTTTACAGGCATGGGTCAAAAAACCCTGTATACCGACAGCCATGATTTTGGTCTCTTGGATATTCGCAATATTAAATTCGGACAACAGCGTTAAACCTTATCCATCCTCCGACTATCGCAATCAATCATGTCGCAATTCAGAAACCAACTGCTGCCTTCTTTGTTTGACAGACTGACAGATGAAGAGCCGCGCAAAAAAAAAGAGGCACGCCCCGATCAGGTCATCAATCTTGACCAATATCGGCAGGCAGTGCTGCGCGATATTCTTTACCTGCTGAATACCTGCAACATGCAAGCGGAGACCATGGAGAAAAATCTGCCTGTTAACGTGCGCTCGTCCACACTCAATTACGGCATTCCGCCCCTGTCGGGAGTGAATTTCTCCGACATAGAATGGCAGGATGTAGAACAAAACATCAAACAGGCCATCATCGATTTCGAACCACGCCTTGAAAGCAAAACCCTGCAAGTTATCGTAAATACCATAGACGATGATGACGATGCTTTACACAACAAACTTATTATTGAAGTCAAAGGTTACCTAAAACTCAATCCTTATCCCAAAGAGTTCCTGCTGAGAACCAGTATGGATGTCGAGACCGGGTTGTTTGACTTGTTAGATGGGGGAAATAGGTCTTGAATAACAAATTATTGTCTTACTACAATAAAGAACTGACCTTCCTGAAGGAAATGGGCAGGGAATTTGCACAGCAATATCCCAAAATCGCCTCCCGATTGGCACTGGATACAACCGACATCCCCGACCCTTATGTCGAAAGGTTATTGGAAGGTGTAAGCTTTCTCACTGCACGCACCCAACTCAAGCTGGATGCGGAATATCCCCGTTTCGTACAAAGAATCTTGGAAGTCGTTTACCCTGACTTCATCAATCAGAAACCGGCAGCAGCTATTGTCAATTTGGAACCTACCGGTCAATACAACGCCGACGTAATCAATCTACTGGAACGTGGCAGAGTATTGCGCTCATTACCCATCGACGAATTCAAAGTAAGTTGCCCGTTTTCCGTAACCAAAACCACTGAAATCCTACCTTTACGCATAGAAAAAGCCAAATATACCGATTCGCTCGGCTATTTACCAAGTATGCTTCCCGCGCTCAAGGCATCTGCCGGGAAAAAAGTGCAATCTGCCTTGCGTTTGGACTTCTCACTCAGCGTACCTGGCGCATGTTCGGAAATGTTGCCGGATGAATTGTCTGTGTTTTTAGGTACGGAACTTTCTAAATCATCTGCACTGCTGTTTTTACTGGCCTCCGAATGCGTGGGCGTCGTTTGCCACAGTTATGAGAACCCCAAACAATGGTATTACCCGTTGTCCTCCAAACCGGAACATCGGGGATTTCGGGAAGATGAAGCCTTATCGTTTAATTTGGATAAATCCGTCAGTGCATTCCGGATTATGCAGGAATACGCGCGCCTGCCGGAAAAATTCCTGTTTGTCGCTCAAAAAGATATCAAACAGGCTGTCCGTCAGGCTGAGAATGACGGACATTTGCCCAAATTACCCGAACATTTGGAAGAAATCGTAAACGATAAGGGTGTCAATAAAAAAATCATTACCTATCGCAAACGTTATTTCAGTCTTTCATTTTTATTCAGCAACAAAATACCTGAATTGACAGAATTGATTGGTGTAGAGGATTTTTCCGTCAATGCGGTGCCTGTGGTAAACCTTTTCAGAAAAAAAAGCTCCCGCTTCCCTGTAAATATCCAAGACCAGGAACACCACGTCATCATCGACCGTACACAACCTTTAAATTATGAAATCTACGCCATCGAACAAGTAAAAGGTTTTGACACCAACAACCGTCAAACCGTTGCATTTTCACCGATGTACAAAGCGCCGGATATGGGGCTCTTCCCCGAAGCCCAAACTCAGCATGCTTATTTTTCAGCACGGCGTGCAGACAGAGTCCCATCGGAAAATTCTGTCAAAAACGGCTTCCGTTCTTCCTACTTGGGCAGTGAAGTATTTTTGTCTCTTGCCGACAATCGGGATTACGCTTTCAATTCCGGCATACAGCATCTTTCCGTAGATGCCTGGTGTACCAGCAGGGATTTACCGCTGATGATGCCGCGTGACGGAGAGTCCGATTTCCTGATTGAGGGTTTCCTGCCGGTTAACTCTATTAAGCTGATTTCTAAATTGACACGTCCTCAAGCGGCTGTGAGTGAGGATCGGACACTTTGGTCGTTTTTAAACCAATTAAGTTTAAACTATCTGTCATTGTTAAACATCGACCAAGAAGATGCACCCGTCACCTTAAAAGAGCTTTTAATGGTGTTTGTTTCTTCTGAAAATGATTTGCTGAAAAAACAGATTGAGTCGATCACACGCATTGAGACCTCCATTGTGAACAAGGTAGTCCGTCATTACGGAGTTGCAGCACCTGTTCGAGGCATCAAAATCACGGTTACGCTGGATGAAGCGCAATTGGGCGGTATCCATCCCTTCCTGTTTGGCTCAGTTTTGAACCATTACTTCCAACGTTTGGTGTCGATTAACTCATTCATACAGCTTCAAATTGACACGCTCCAACAAGGACATATGGCTACTTGGCCGAATGCTGTTGGAGAGAGGGTAATCGTATGAGTCCGGTTAACGCTCAAACAGATTTTGGCGACGCATTGGACGATACATGGGATGAAAAACTGACGGGCTTTTTAAACAAAGTTGCCTCTCAGCCCTATAAATACGATTATTTTTCACTCTTGCGCCAGCTTGAGTCTGTCAAATTTGTCACCGGCGGGAAATTATTGGGTAAGGCCGTCAGCCCGAAAATGGAAAAAATAAGGATTCGCCAAGAGCCATCGCTTATTTTTGCTCCCCGCAACATCCAATCGGTTGCCTTATCGCCACGTTATGTGGAAATTTCCATTAATGGATTCGGTTTGTTTGGCCCATCCGGCCCCCTGCCCCTGCATTTGACCGAATATGCCTATGAGCGTCAACACCAACACGGCGACCGGACATGGACCGGTTTTGCCAATATGTTGCAACACCGTCTGGCTGTCTTGTTCTATCGGGCATGGGCCAACGCTCAGAGCATCATTTCTTTAGATAAAAATGCTGAAGACCGTTTTGGGAAATATATCGCCAGCTTTAATGGGCTGGATACACCGGCCATACATAACAAAGGCTTAATCCACGAATTTGCCAAGCGTTATTTTGCCGGCCTACTGATGAAGCAAAGTCGTTCGGCAGCCAATCTTCAGCAATTACTCAACCGTTATTTCAAAGTCCCCGTTACCATTCAAACCAATGTTGGGTATTGGGTTGAGGTTGCGGAAGAAAAAACGCAAATCGGCATCATGGGTAACTATACGCTGGGAGATGGCCTGCTGCTGGGCGACAAGCTTTACAATGTTCAAAGCAAATTCCGCATTATCATCGGTCCGCTTACCCTACCCGCTTACCGATCATTCTTCAAAGACGGTATCAATACCGCCCGCCTACGGGAGTGGGTAAGGCTGTTTGCCGCAGATGAATATGAATGGGATATACAGCCTGTTTTAATGCAAAAAGAAGTACCGCTCATGGACTTAGGCGGACAAACACAACTCGGCTTAACAACTTGGCTGGGGAATGTTTCCCGTGATGCCGAAGATTTGATCGTCAGCAACCATTAAACAGCTTTTTCAGACGACCCCTTTGTTGAGAAAAGCTTCTTTCAAACTATTTTTAGACATACTTGGAATAACTTAATTAAGGACACATCATGTCAAACATCAGCCGCAGCGTATTATTTGGCAAGTTGAATACCACCTTGTATAAAACTCTGGAAAATGCCTACACCTTCTGCCGTCTTCGTGAAAACAGCTACGTTGAGTTGGTTCACTGGCTTCATTCACTGCTGCAAACCGAGAAAACCGATATCTTCTGCCTGATCAACAGTTTTAATTTAGACGAAGCCAGAGTCCGTAAAGATGTATTGACAGCGGTTGAAAAACTTCCTGCCGGTTCTACTGCCGTTATCGATTTTTCCGAACATATCCAAACCCTTGTCGAGCAAACTTGGACATACAGCTCGCTCAAATTCGGTACCGACAAAATCCGTACTGCTCATATTTTCTACACCATGCTTGAAAATAAGACTTTGCAGAGCATTTTGGTCAATATTTCATCCGAGTTCCTCAAAATCAAACCTGAAACATTGGCGAACAATATCATCGCTATTACTGCAAACTCTGAAGAAAATCTTGAAGTTACCCAAAATGCCTTATCTTCGGAGCCTAACGCTACCCACAAAGAAAGTGCCTTGGCCAAATACGGCAGCAATCTCACTGAAAAAGCCAAAAATGGCGAAATAGATCCCTTGACGGGTCGCGATGCCGAAATCAGGCAAATGATTGACATCCTGATGCGCCGCCGTCAAAACAATCCGATTCTCACAGGTGAGGCCGGTGTCGGTAAGACAGCCGTCGTCGAAGCACTGGCATTGCGTTTGGCGGCCGGAGATGTTCCCCCCGGATTGAAAGACGTTCAATTAATCCTGCTGGATATCGGTTTGCTCAAAGCCGGGGCCAGCGTCAGCGGAGAATTTGAATCACGACTCAGAGCGGTTATGGACGAAGTGGAATCCAGTCCGACCCCAATTGTGCTCTTTATCGACGAAATCCATACCTTGATTGGTGCAGGCGGGGCAGCCGGTACGGGCGATGCAGCCAACCTGCTCAAACCTGCGCTCGCCCGAGGCAAACTCCGTACCATTGGCGCGACAACATGGGCAGAGTACAAAAAATACTTTGAGAAAGACCCTGCCCTGACCCGCCGTTTCCAAGTGGTGCAAGTGGATGAGCCCGACGAAAACAAAGCCATCAACATGCTTAGAGCATTAAACGCTTCTTTGGAAAAACACCATAACGTGATTATTCTTGATGAAGCAATTCAGGCAGCCGTAAAACTTTCCCACCGCTACATACCTGCACGCCAACTTCCTGATAAAGCTGTCGGTTTGATTGATACCGCTTGCGCACGTGTTGCTGTCAGCCAGCATGCTGTTCCCGGCAGTATTGAATTTTTGCGGAAGAAATCCGAGGCATTAAAACTTGAACAAGCAAATTTGGAACGTGAGAAAAAACTCAGTTTCGATTCTGAAACACGGATAACCAATATCGGCAAAGAATTAACTGAAGTCGAAGGTCGTCTGAAAAAATTAGAAGAAAGATGGAAATCTGAAGCAGACTTGGTTACTGAGCTGTTAGAAGTACGCGAACAAATCATGCAAGCGGAAGAAGGGACAGCTGAGAAAGAAACCAAGCAGCTGCATACCCGCCAAAAAGAGTTGGTTAACAAACTGAAAAAACTGCAAGGCATCCAACCACTGGTTATGCCCTTAGTGGACAGCCGTACCGTTGCCGACGTTGTAGCTGACTGGACAGGTATTCCCGTCGGAAAAATGATGAAAGACGAAGTTGAAGCGGTCTTGCAACTTGCCGATACTTTAAACAAACGCATCATTGGCCAACGTCACGGCTTGGATGCAATCGCCCGTCGTATCCAAACATCACGCGCGAATCTAGATAACCCCAACAAACCTATCGGTGTTTTCATGTTGGCAGGCCCTTCAGGCGTGGGTAAAACCGAAACAGCATTGGCTCTGGCCGATACATTGTACGGCGGTGAACAAAACGTAATTACCATCAATATGAGTGAATATCAGGAAGCTCATACCGTATCCACCCTAAAAGGTGCGCCTCCGGGCTATGTCGGTTATGGTGAAGGCGGTGTACTGACCGAAGCCGTGCGACGTAAACCTTATAGCGTCATCTTGCTTGATGAAGTAGAAAAAGCACATCCGGATGTGCATGAAATCTTTTTCCAAGTATTCGACAAAGGTTGGATGGAAGATGGTGAAGGCCGTTATATCGATTTCAAAAATACCATCATTATCCTGACTACCAATGTGGGTACGGATTTGATTATGGATATGTGTGATGACCCTGAAATGCTGCCTACTCCGGAAGGTTTAAACAAAGCCTTGCGTGCTCCTATGTTGAAAACTTTCCCTGCAGCGCTACTAGGCCGCATGCAAGTGATTCCCTACTATCCGTTATCCGACGATATGCTCTCAAAAATTGTGGAATTGCAATTAGGTCGTATCGTAGACCGAATTAAAGATAACCACGGTATCGACCTTCACTACACGCCAGAAGTGCTCAAGCTGATTACTTCGCGCTGCACAGAAGTTGAGTCAGGTGGCCGCATGATTGATGCGATTCTGACCAATACAGTTTTACCACAAATCAGTCGTGAACTGCTTACTTGTGCAACTCAAGGCAAACAAGTTTTAAGTGTAAATATTGATGCAAGTAACCATGACTTTACTTATCAATATAAATATAAACCTCGCAAGAAAAATACTTTATAATTTTAGAAAATATTAAAAAAATTTAGTCTTTCTAATTAATTATAACGAACCTATTTATTTCTCCAGTAGTCATATATTGCATGACTGATTGAAGTATTTGTTGTCAGACGTAATCAATACTGATGAACTTGAAGGCAATTAAGATGCATACACAACTAATAAAATATATATCATTCTTAATGATATCTTTAATGGTAAGCTCATGTGCTTCCGACCATAAACCGCCTAAAGAATCTGATGAGAGCGGAGAAAAAATTGATGTACAAATCATAGTTTCCCCTGATGCGAATCCTAATATAGTTGGCCAACCTTCTCCCATCAGATTGGATTTATATCAGTTGTCTTCTGACGGGGAGTTCAAAAAATCAAACTATTTTGAACTTACCAACAACGCCAAAGAAAATTTAGGTGAGAAGTTAATCCAGCAAAACCAATTCATGCTGCATCCTGATACAGTTACCATATTGCCGATTAAAATGGATTCCCACCTGAAATATCTGGGTGTAGTCGCAAGTTATCGAGATTTGGATAACAGTCAATGGCAATTGGTATTATTGAAGCAGAAGAAAAAATGGTATCAGTTTGGCAAACATTATTTCTATGTAAATGTCGGCAAAAATAAATTAACCCAGTTATCAAAGTCAGAAATGAAGGACTTGTTGAAAGAATATAAAGAACGACACCCTGACGATAAAAAAATTAAAGAAAATGGAAAAACTCGTAAATACGGCAATGACCTTAGTAAAGGCGTTTTCCGTGAAGAAAAATAATAACTAAAAGATTAAGGATAAAAGGCATGGCAATAGAAGCAAAAGTAGTTTGGTCGGAGGGTATCTTTATTACCCCTCAACATTTCCAACAATTTGAACGTTACCTTGAATCCGGTCTACGCCAATTAGCCGTTTCTCAAGAGGGTCATTTTTGGGGATTCTCTTCGCTGGTATTAAATTCAGATGGCCTCAAACGGGGGGTAATCGGTATTAATGAAGCAGAAGGTGTTTTTCCTGATGGTTCTGTATTTTTATTCTCTCAAAAACAGCTTGAAAATTTGAGTTTAAAAGTCCCTGCAAATATTAAAGACACCAAAATCTGCCTTGCCGTTACCCTGCCTTCTTCTGTAAATAATGAAATTTATTTCCCAGATCAGGACTCTTCAGACTCATGTCGCTACAAAGCTTTTAATAAAACTCTAGCAGACACTACAAATACTGAATTAGATGGTCGCCAAGTAACACTGGCAGATCTTAATCCGATGTTGGTTTTAGAAAACGACTTAACCAGCGGACAAACTGCCCTACCCATTGCGCTTATCCGATCCAGCTCTGCAGACTTTGAAATTATTTTAGATGAATCATATATCCCGCCTTGCCTCGGAAGCCAAAAACAACCACACCTGAAAGCTTATATTTCAGAAATTTATGGTTTATTGATGCAAAAAAGCAATAGTCTGGCCAATGCAGTGAACGATCCTAATACCGGCGGCTCTGTTGAAGTTATGGATTTCATGATGCTTCAAACCATTAATCGTTATTTGGCATATTTGCATCATGAAAATGAAGGGGCACGACAAACGCACCCTGAACAATTATTCATTAATTTATCCAAACTATGTGCTGATTTAATGACCTTCCTGCCTTCTCGCAAAGTAGGCGATATCCCTGTCTATGAGCATAATGACCTAGCCTCATGCTTTGGCAAATTATTTTTCAATCTGCGTAAATCATTATCCATCGTTCTTGAACAACGCGCGATTAGGATTCCGCTGGATATGCGTGATGAAGCCACTCGCGTTGCTCAAACACCAGATCAAAGCCTATTGGATAAAGCCTCATTTGTCCTTGCTATCAAAGCCGATATGCCGAACGAAGCATTGCGCCAAAAAATTCCGAGCGTAGTAAAAATAGGTACTGTGGAGAAAGTAAAAGAATTGGTTGCTTACCACCTACCTGGAATCAGGGTTCATGCTTTGTCTGTAGCACCCCGAGAATTGCCATACCACAGCGGTTATGTCTATTTTGAATTGGACAAAAAGCACGAGCTGTGGGACATGTTTGACACTTCATCAGGCATGGCCTTCCATTTAGCCGGTAATTTTCCGAATTTAGATGTTGAATTTTGGGCAATCAAGTCTTTAAGTTAATTTGGTTCAATTTGGAATTTCATTATGGATAACCAGAATAATGCTGCTCACAGCACCACAAATATTTATAACCCGTTGATTGAGGCGGCCAAACCGGTTTTTATCTTAGTCAATGCGATGCAGCAGACTACCAGTCAATTGTCTACGGACAGTTTGATCAACAAATTTTCTCTCTTAATCAATAATTTTGAAGAAAATGCTGAAAAAAATGGAGCAAGATACGACGCTATCCAAGCTGCAAAATACTGTCTATGTACATTCGTAGATGAATTGGCTGTTCGTGCAGGCTGGGCAGATGAAACCTGGTCAAAAAACAGTCTGTTGGTATCTTTTTATGACGAAACATGGGGCGGGGAACGTTTTTTTGAAATTATTCAAAATTTGAAACAGGATCCGGATAAAAATATTGACTTATTAGAGTTTATGTACTTGTGTTTGCAGTTTGGCTACAAAGGCAAATATCAAGTGTTGAATAGCGGCGAACTCGAAATCGACAAAATCAAAAGAGATTTGCTCGCCTTAATTCATAGTAAACGACCGGATCAAACTGCCGATCTTTTCAAACACAATCCAATTATCACAAATACCATCCAACGAAAACAAAGGCTTTCTATTCCTTTATGGGTTGTAGGTGTTTTAGGGGCAGTCGTCTTGGGGGTGGGCTATTTTGCAATGCAATGGTCTTTAGGTGATGACTTTGATGTCGCCAGTACAAAAGTTAACAATCTCAAACTCCCTTCTGTTACAGCTAAACAGAAAGAAACACAAAGTACTGTCCGACTACGTCCTTTATTGGAAAATGAAATTGCTAGAAAGCTAGTCTCTGTAGAAGACTTTCAAGATAGAAGTACAGTCACTATTTTGGGTGACGGTCTCTTTGAGTCTGGTTCTGCACAAATTCAAGACCAATATTACCCTGTATTGGCAAGAGTCAGCCAAGCTTTGGATAGCGTAGAAGGGCAAATCGTAGTGACCGGATATACTGACAATCAGCCTATTCAGAGCTTGAACTTCCCATCTAACTGGCATCTCTCTCAAGCTCGTGCAGATGCAGTAAAAGAAATTTTATTGAATTACATCAAAAATGGCGGAGCTCGTATTCGTTCAGAGGGACGTGGTTCGACCGATCCTGTTGCTCCAAATGATACTTTGGAAAATAGAGCCAAAAACCGAAGGGTTGAAATTACCCTATTCACAACTGGAACCGGCCCCAAACTGGGTAGTGAAGTAGAAGTAAAAACCAATACTTCCACTACTCAGCCAAGCAGTGATGTAAGTACACATCAATAATCTGAAATTGGATTGATACGGAAAAACAAATATGAAAAAAATTCTTTATTTTCTAGGCTCCCGTTCTTTATGGGTAATGCTGGGTATCGCCGGTCTGATTATATTGGTATGGTTTATCGGCCCACTGATTTCCATAGGTGAAATCCGTCCTTTAGCAAACAAGACCATTCGCCTTGCCGTGTGTGCAGCCATTATCGGCATTTGGTTGGCTAAAGCCATATTTCGCCAATATCGTGAATCACGTCGAAACGCTGCCTTACTGAAGGAAATTCGTGCAGCACAAGAACCCATTTTAAAAAATGCAAGCGATGTCAGCTCAATGAGCCGTCAGTTTGCCGAAATGGATAAAGTACTGAAAAACGCAAAATTTTCCAGATCTAAAAATAGTTTATTGGCAAGATTGGAAGAGGGGCAATATCTTTATCAAATGCCGTGGTACGTTGTTTTAGGTGCTGCCGGTTCTGGTAAAACAACAGCATTAAAACGCTCTGGTCTCAACTTCCCTCTAGAAAGCACTTTAGGAACATCTGTAAGCGGCTTGGCAGGGACACGCGATTGCGATTGGTTTTTATCCGATGAAATCGTACTTCTCGATACTGCAGGTAGATTGTCTTTACATGACAACCACAGCAATAAAGACTCCAGCGACTGGGAGGAATTTGTATCCCTACTGAAGCGCTACCGTCCCAAACAACCTATCAACGGTGTAGTAGTTACCGTAGGAGTGGACGACCTTTTAGGCGGTAAAACCAATATTACCGAAATTTCTGCAGAACTTCGCAAAAGAATCCACGAAATGCATACCAAATTAGGTATACATTTCCCTGTTTATCTTATGATAACCAAACTGGATTTGCTGCATGGTTTTGACAAATTCTTCGATCATCTGACGGAAGAACAAAGAAACCAATATTTGGGTATTTCTCTTTCTGATACCGAAGGAATGGAAACTCCAATTGCCACTGCTTCCAATGCTTTATCGGAAGTTGTTGATAAATTGCGCTCTTCTATGTTGGGCACCATCCATCAATTGGAATCTTCTGAAGATAAAGCAGCGGCTTTTGCTTTCCCTGAAGAATTTGAACGTCTTAATCAGGCGGTACTTTCTCTATTTAAAGAATTATCTAAATCTTCAAAATTTGAGCAACCTATCTCGTGGAGAGGTGTTTATTTCTCAAGTGGCACCCAAACGGGACAACATTTCAATCCCATCTTGGATGGCTTGCAAAACGATTTCCAATTATCGAAAAAATACTTGGATTCGGATCGAACCAAAACTCAAAATAACGAGCGAAGCTTTTTCCTGCACAGACTGTTCTCTGATGTCATCCTTAGTGAAGCAAACCTGGCGGGAGAAAATAAATCTTGGTTTGTCAAAAAACAAATGCTCTATTGGTTAGGCATTGGAGCTATTGTCACCATAGTCGCTGCCTGCTTAGCCATGATGCTGAACAGTTATTCGAATAATCGCTCATATCTTGAGCAGGTTGGCGATAAAGCAACCAAACTGGGTCAAGAGGCGAAGAAATACACTGAAGCTCCCGACCTGCTTAAAGCAGTAACATTTGCAGAACATGTCAAAGATACAACCAGCAGTAGAGAGATTCCCGATCTGTCTTCCCCTCCCCTCAGCTATCGTATGGGCCTTTATCAAGGCGGGCAAATGGAAGACGTTGGTGAATCTGCCTACCGAAGAATCCTTCAAGACAATGTGATGCCGTTAATCAGTTTCAAATTAGATGAACTTCTGCGTACAACCAGCGGCTCAGACGGCATCAATGGTTACAATGCTTTAAAAGCTTATCTAATGATGTACGACAAAGAGCATTTTGATGCCGCTTTTATGCAAAACTGGCTGATGACTAATTTGTCTAAAGCAGAATCTTCAGGCATGAGTGAGCAACAGAAAAAATCTCTTGAGAAAGCTTTAAACCAAATACTTTCCAAACAAAGCATTACTCCCAGCGTACCCTATGATGAAGAATTGGTAGAACGCCGCAGGCAGGAAATTGCACAAAGAGATATTGCCACTATGGTACTGGAAGATACCATCAACACAGTTGCTCTCTCAGGCAAAGAAGGAATCACACCTGTTTCTTTTTCAAGCATGGGCGGCGTACAAAGCCACTTATTGTTTCGTCGCAAAACCGGCGGAGCTTTAAAAGAACCGATTAACTTCATTTATACCAAAGAGGCTTACATTACCAAAGTCTTGCCTACTATGGTCAAGTCGGCAGAACAGTTTTTTAATGAAGACAACTGGGTATTGGGTAGTTATGCATCACAAAGCCAAAGCAAAGCTTCTGTTCTTTCAGATGCTCAAAAGCTTTATTTCGGCAATTACATCAAGGCATGGAATAACTATTTGTCTGATTTGTCATTGGTTACGCCCAAGTCATCTCGAGAAAGTATTCAGATTGCCAAGCTTTTATCAGAGAAAAATTCTCCTTTAGTTAATATTATCAAAGGTATCAGCGACAATACGACGCTTACCATTGATAAAAAGATAACGGATAAAGCAGACAGTAAAATTGCCGACTGGTTAAATAGAGCAGGACTGTCAAAGCTCCTAGATGCTGAAGGAGAGGCAAATGTAAAAAATGAATTGTCTGCTTTAAAACTGGCCACTCCCGTTGATGATGCTTTTGCGGATTTCCATAGTTTAACTGAAACCACAAATGATCAACCTCCGGCAATTAACAGCGTTACTGAAGCCATTAATGATTTGTACGTTTATTTGGTTGCCGTTAATGTCGCAGTCGAAAAAGGGGTAGATTTGCCTCCTGATGATCCGTTTGTGAAATACAAAGCTGAAGTAAACCGTCTTCCTATGCCCTTCCGCCCAATGTTAGACAGCTTTTCTGAGATTATTTTGAAAAACACCGACAAAATTGTTGATGAAAAGCTCATGTCCACCTTGGAAAAACAGTTGGCAACCGTAACAAACAGTTGCCAAGAAATACACGAACAGGGTTACCCTTTTGACAGAGGTTCTGAAAACAATGTTGCCTTAGAAAGCTTCACCAACATATTTGGTCCAAACGGCATGTACAGCAAGTTTACCAATTTATCAGGTGAAGCCGCCGTATTGGCACGTTCAGAAAAACTGGAAACTTTGACTGCTAAAAACAGCGCATTTAAAGACCGTTTTTCCAGGCTGAACGACATAGCGGCAATCCGACAAGGATATTTTGACAAAGGCTCGGAAACACCCACTTTTGACTTTACAGTCAAAGTCTTGATTCTTGACTCCAGCTTGGAAAGTGTGAATGTTTCTTATGCAGGGAAAAGCTATGTATACAGTCACGGTCCAGTCAATCCTGCAACCTTTACTTGGCCTTCAAAAGAAGAAAACGCCTTGGCAAAAATAGATATTTCCTCTCCTCAAATCAATAGTGCGGGTATCAGTTCAACCGGGCCGTGGTCAATATTCCGCCTGATTGAAAAAGGGAAAATCATTCGCCAGACAGGAAACACTACCGTTGTCGAATACAACATCCAAGGCAAAAACGTTGTACTTGAATTTACTACTTCCACAGCCTTCAATCCCTTTAATTTAAACAAATTAAGGAATTTTCAGTGCGTTTAATGGTCATAATGAGAATGTAAGCAGGTCGTCTGAAACCACTCATTCCAACATGCTTCTGCCGCAACCCTATGCATGATTGAAAATAGAAAAACCGACACTCAAGCGAAATTGGTTTTTAATGTCAACAAGGAATTTCCCGAAATGAATAGAACAGTCGTTGCTCATACACCTTTGGGATCACAACTTTTATTCAAAAAAATGCTTGGAACAGAATTTGTTTCCAACCTTTTTGAATTTAATATTACTTTGGTTTCCAAAGATTCCAATTTGCAAGGCAAGGATATTATTGGTCAGCCTATAACATTGGAAATTGACACAGAAGCAGGCAGCCCGCGCTATCTGAACGGTTTGGTTACCGACTTCGGTTACATTGGCGAAGATGAAGACGAAGAAGACTATCATGCCTACACCTGTACAGCCCGTCCGTTTATGTGGTATCTCACCCAAAATACGGACAGCAGGGTATTTGTCGACAAGTCCGTTCTGGATATTGCCAATGAAGTCTTGTCGCCGTTCGGCTTCCCCTTCCAGGTAAAATGCCAAAAAGGCTATCGTACCAGAGGATTTTGTGTCCAATATCAGGAAAACAGTTTTAATTTCCTAAACCGCCTGTTTGAACAGGAAGGCATCTACTATTATTTTACCCACAGCAACGGTTCGCACGAGCTGGTTATCGCTGATGATGTCGGTACTCTAGAAGCCATCCCTTCTCCCAACATTCCTTACCATTCCAAAAATACTGCGCCCGGCGCACCCAACATCGCCTATATCGATGTATGGGAAGAACGGGATGCCTTGAAATCCAGTCAGTTCGTGACTCAAGAATACAACTATAAAAACGCCAAAGTCCCAATGAAATCTTCTGATTCGGTTCACGATTTCAGTTCTGTTCCTATGGAACATTATGATTTTTATACCGGCTTTAGCGATGTATCCGAAGCACAAAACTACAGTCAGGTACGCAGTGAAGATCTAAAAAGCCAAACCAAGATCATTACCGGTTCGGGTACTGCCCTGACGGTGGCTCCGGGTTATACGTTTACCCTGAGCAAACACCCGCATTCCTCATCCAATACCGAATACACCATTCTAAAAGCAGATTATGATTTTGAAGAAGCCGGCTATACTACCGGCGACCGTATCGGCAAATTCAGAATTTCGTTCCGCGTATTGCCCAAATCCTACCCATACCGCCCTCCCCTTAAAACGCCGAAACCCAAAGTATTGGGTACACAGGCTGCTACGGTAACAGGTCCTGCCGGAGAAGAGGTTTATACCAACGAGTATGGCGATATTAAAGTCCAATTCCATTGGGACCGCTACGGCAAAATGGATGAAAACAGCTCCAACTGGGTTCGGGTAACGCAAGGTTCTGCCGGAGCGGGATACGGCTCTATCAACACACCGCGTATCGGTGAAGAAGTGCTGGTTGACTTCATCAACGGCGATGCCGACCGACCGATTGTATTGGGTCGTCTGTACAACAGCGCAATGTCGCCGCCATGGGGCTT
Organism: Neisseria meningitidis; assembly: GCA_001062585.1. Lineage (GTDB taxonomy): Bacteria > Pseudomonadota > Gammaproteobacteria > Burkholderiales > Neisseriaceae > Neisseria > Neisseria meningitidis_D. Next base: position 2,369 of record JVVZ01000481.1, on the reverse strand, counting down.
TCCTGCCGCGGCCAAGCAGTCCGGTATCAAAAGTAAGAGTTTCAATTCGCCATTGTCCAACTTCAACGAATTGATGTTCAACGATACTGCCGGTTCCGAGATGGTCAATTTCCAAGCGCAAAAAGACCTGACCTCCCTGGTTAAAAATAACGAAACCCGCAACGTCAACAACGACCGCACCACCACAATCGGTAACAACGAAACGGTTACGGTAGTAGGTGATCGGGCGAAAACCGTCCAAAAAAACGAAACGGCTTCGATTACCCAAAACCGCACAAAATCGGTGGGTCAAAACGAGACCTCCAGCATTACCCAAAACCAAAGCATTAGTGTGGGTGACAACCAAAGCACCAGCGTAGGTAAAGACCAAAGCGTCAATGTGGGTAAAAACCGCAGCCGTTCTGTTGGCTTGAATGAAAAAGTAGGCATAGGTCAGAGCCAAGCGCTGACTGTCGGACAAGATCAGAACGTTGCTGTCGGCAAAAACCAAGCGCTGACCGTCGGCGCCAACCGCAACAAGACCGTTGTTGCCAACGAAGTCAGCAGTATCGGCGGCAACAAACAGGAAACCGTCAGCCTGAACGGTATGAACAATGTCGGCATCGGACAGATGACCAACATCGGTGCCGGCTATATGCTGAACGTTGGTGCAGGCTGGATGACCAATGTCGTCGGTGCAGAAATGCATAGCGTCGGCTTGGTGATGGGTCTCAACGCCGGTATGAACATCGGCCTCAACGCAGGTCGAAACATCACCCTGTCCGCAGGCAAGAAAATTACCATACAAGTCGGTAGTTCCATGATTTTGATTGATAAAAACAAAATCAGCATCGTCAGCAAAACGATCAAGATCGTCGGCACCAAAGTAGTGGATATCGACGGCAAAAAAGTCGATATCAACTAGAGAAGATATGCCATGTTTGAGTTGCAGAACTTTACCTGCTTTCATACGCAGCAGTTTAAAAACATCGACCAAACAGATCGGGCTTATGATGTAGTCGTCGCCAAAGTTAGTTACGAGTTTGAAATTGACCCGGAAACAGGAAAAACGGAGCTTGCGTTTGCCCGTAAGCAAACGCCGCTCACGTTTGCCGATACCTATTACGGCGATCCTTCGCAAACCTCGACTCAGTTTGAAAGCGACTTCAGCCTCTACAAACCCAAAACCGACTTGGTTGTCAATGCCACCGCCTATGCACCCGACGATGTCCCCTCTCGGCAATTTACCGTATCCGTAAGTATCGGCGATTACCAAAAAAGCCTGGCGCTTACCGGGGAACGTTACTGGGTGCGTGAGGCGGCAGGATGGTCTTTGAGCGAACCTGACCCCATCCTTTCCCTGCCTATCCGCTATGAGTTTGCCTTTGGCGGCAGCGCAGTCGAAGATGACCACACAGGCTATCAACAAAACGCCATCGGTATCGGCTACTATCCGAAGGCCGAACTCAAAAAAAACGGGTTCAAGCGGACGCTGAAAGCGCATCAAATCTACGACCCCGCACACCCCGTGCGAGATCCGTCCGATAAGGCCGCGCCCGAAGGCTTCGGCTTTATGCCCCGTTATTTCGCACTGCGAGCCAAACATACCGGCACTGCCGATGCGCAATGGATAGCCAACCGTGCCCCGCTACTGCCTGAAGATTTTTCTATGGCTTATTGGAACGGCGCCCATCCCTCGCTGCAGCTTCCCCATCTGAAACCCAACCATATTTACGAACTGACCTTTACCGGCATGGTGCATTCCTTCCAAGCACCCAACCAACGCTTTACCGTTGATTTGCCGGTAGAAACCGTGTTTGTCCACGCCCATACGGCAACCAACTCGTCATTGTGCAAAGATATGGTATTGGACACCATCCTCGTCGATGTAGAACAACGCCGCATTGATTGCAGCTACCGCACATCTTTTCCCGAAGAACTGGAAATTGCGGCATGCCAGCTCAGATTCATCGCCCGACACGAACGGGCAGATCAAATTGCAGCCGCCCAAGCTTGTCGGGATTCACGGGATGAATTTATCCCAATCCCACCATCTTTAGCAGCACACGCATAAACCACACATAGGTCGTCTGAAACCCTAAACCCTCATTCACCCAGCTTTCAGACGACCCCATCCCCAACAGGAGCAAGCCGCCATGGCATTCAATAAAATCGCCCGTAAAGACAGCGACTTCTATGTAATCTGTACCCTCCCCGATTTCTGCTGGGCGCCCCCTCCCGCTCCTCCTGTCACACCGCCCATCCCCTTCCCGCTCTTCGCCGACCTGGGCAATGCCAAAACCGTCGCCAAAGACGTCCGCCTCAACCGCAAGCCCGCCTTCGTCTTCAAGGCCAGTAAAACCAACCGCACTACCGGTGACGAACCCGCC
>JVVZ01000480.1:0-2175 GCA_001062585.1 Neisseria meningitidis | reverse complement strand
TACTGTCTGCGGCTTCGTCGCCTTGTCCTGATTTAAATTTAATCCACTATAGTTCCGATAAGACGGAACGTTTTCAGACGACCTTTTCTGCTGCCAGCAACATTTCCACATTCCGCTCGGTCGCTTCGGCTATCTCTTCAACAGCAACGCCGCGAATTTCAGCGGCGATGGCGGCGATTTGGCGGATGTTGGCGGGCGTGTTGATTTCGTTTTTCAGCATAAACGGGCTGTCGGTTTCCAAGACGAAATCGGTGTCATTCAAGGTTTTGAGGGTTCCGCGTATTTTTCGCGCGTTCGGGTTGAGCAACAGCGAACCGATGCCGATTTTAAAACCTAATTTCGTCAACACGCGCGCTTCTTCCGCGCTGCCTGAAAACGCATGGACAATCCCGCCTTGGGCAAAACCTGTCTGTTTGACGGCGGCGGAGATGTCGGCGGTGGCTTTAAGATTATGGATAATCACGCGGCGGCGCAGGTTTTTTGCGATTTCAAGTTGGCGGCTGAAAACTTGGCTTTGCCGTTCGCGCTGTGGCGGCGTTTGGGTTTTGTCGTAAAAATCCAAGCCGATTTCGCCGACCCATGCCGTCGGACGCGCTTGCAATGCTTGCTCCAAACGCTGGAAATCCGGTTCGGAAACGTCGTCTGAAAACCAAGGATGGATGCCGAGCGCGATATGGATGTTGCCCCAAAGCAGGTTTTCAGACGACCTTTGCACCAAATCCGCCACGTCCTGCCAATCCTGCGGCCGGGTCGCGGGAACGATAAACCGCCCTACCCCTGCCTCCCGCGCGGCGGTCAGGATGTGCGGCAGGTTTTCGCGCAAGGCGGGATCGGCAAGGTGGCAATGGGTGTCGGTGAGGTTCATCGATTTCACACTAACTTCAGTCTTACCAATTCTTTGTGAACATCTTCCACCCCCCAGCCTTGCGATACGGCGAGGGTCATGAGTGCGGTGGCGGTTTCGAGGTTGCATTTGCCGCCGTTGATAATGCCCGAGTTGCGGAACGCGTTGCCTTGCGCGTAAACGGCGGCGGTTCTGCCTTGTTGGACTTGGCTGATGTTGAGCAGCAGTTTTCCTTGCTGCGTAAAGTCTCGGACGGCGCGGATGAAGCCTTCGTCTGCGGGGGTGTTGCCGTGTCCGTAGCTTTGCAGGATAAGGGCGTGGGCGGGAAGCTGTCCGAGTCCGTCCGCAAGTTCTTGGACGGCAAAGCCGGGGATAAGCGTACGGACGGCGATTTTTGCCTGCGGGTCGGGATAGCGGATTTTGAGGTCGTCTGAAACATCTGCCGCATCTTGGGACGGGACGCGAAGATTGTACCAGCCTTGGGTTTCGTCCCATTCGGCGATGGCGCCGAAATGCGGATTGTCGAAGCCTGCGGCGGTTTCGGTACTGACTTTGCTGCTGCCGACGGCGGGATAAAGTTTGCCGTCAAAGGCGATAACGGTTTGTTTGAGCTTGAGGGTGAAGGCGGCGACGGCGGTGGAGAGGTTGCGCGGGGCATCGCTGTTTTCGGCGGCGTAAGGCCATTGGGAGCCGGTCAGGACGATGGGTTTGCCCAAACCTTGCAGGGCGAGTGCGAGGAAGTTGGCGGTGTACGCCATGCTGTCTGTGCCGTGCAGTATCAGGATGCCGTCGCAGAAAGGCAGTTTGGCGGCGATGATGTCCAGCCAGTCGCGCCAGTGTTGCAGGGTGACGGAGGAGGAATCAATCAAAGGATTGCAGACATGCCACTCGAAGTCGAGGTCGTCTGAAAAGGGGGAAAGTGCTTGGCTGACAAGCGCGGTATCGGGGCGCAGGCCTTCGCTGCTTTGGGTCATGCCTATGGTGCCGCCTGTGTAGAGGACAAAGATTTTTTGTTTCATGGACATCATCGGGTCGTCTGAAAATAATGATGCGGCTTATTTAACTATATTTCGGACAGGCTGGCAATTTGGCGGCGCAGACGGTTTTCAGACGACCTTGAAATGAAAAAGCACCCCGAGGCTGCCGATATTTGATTTTCCAAGTGGATTTTTATTCACGAAGCGGGAGATTCAAGGCTAAAGCCGCAACAAGCTTGGACGCTTGGTGAGGATTGCCAAGGCAGAAGATACCGCTTTGGGGATAAAAAACACGGAAACTATAGTGGATTAAATCTAAATCAGGACAAGGCGACGAAGCCGCAGACAGTACAG
>JVVZ01000479.1:0-6879 GCA_001062585.1 Neisseria meningitidis | reverse complement strand
ACGGCGTTGCCTCGCCTTAGCTCAAAGAGAACGATTCTCTAAGGTGCTGAAGCATCAAGTGAATTGGTTCCGTACTATCTGTATTGTCTGCGGCTTCGTCGCCTTGTCCTGATTTAAAGTTAATCCACTATATAATACCGCAACTGTCGTCTGAAAAAATTTCAGACGACCTCAATCCCCAAAAACACACCATGACCCAAATCACTTTCCAACGCCCCGGACAACTCACCGCCCTGCCACCCCTGTCGCTCTACATCCACATCCCGTGGTGCATCAAAAAATGCCCGTATTGCGACTTCAATTCCCACAGCCTGAAAAACGGATTGCCCGAAGCCGCCTATATCGACGCGCTGCTGACCGACTTGCAGCTTGAATTGCCCAATATTTGGGGCAGGCCGGTGGAAACGATATTTTTCGGCGGCGGTACGCCCAGCCTGTTTCAGGCGGAATCGATTGACCGTTTGTTGAGCGGCGTGCGTTCGCTGTTGCGCTTGCAGCCGGAAGCGGAAATTACTTTGGAAGCCAATCCGGGTACATTTGAAATCGAGAAGTTTCAAGGATTTAAAGACGCAGGTATCACGCGGCTTTCTATTGGCGTGCAGAGTTTCAACGACGATATGCTTGCGCGGCTGGGGCGCGTCCACAACGGTAAAGAAGCCTTAACCGCCATAGCCACTGCCTTGAAATTATTTGATAAAGTCAATATCGACTTGATGTATGCCCTGCCGAACCAAACTGTTCAGACGGCATTGGACGACGTGCAAACCGCCATCGCCACGGGCGCAACCCACATCAGCGCGTATCATCTGACGATGGAGCCGAACACGCCGTTCGGCCATACGCCGCCGAAAGGTTTACCGCAAGACGAAGCCGCCCTCGACATCGAAGACGCGGTACACGGCGCGCTGGAGGACTCTGGCTTTATCCACTACGAAACATCGGCTTTTGCAAAACCCGCCATGCAGTGCCACCACAATTTGAACTACTGGCAGTTCGGCGATTATTTAGGCATAGGCGCGGGCGCGCACGGCAAAATCTCCTACCCCGACCGCATCGAGCGCACCGTCCGCCGCCGCCATCCCAACGACTACCTCGCCTTAATGCAAAGTCAGCCGAGCGAAGCCGTTGAACGTAAAACCGTTGCCGCAGAAGATTTGCCGTTCGAGTTCATGATGAACGCCCTGCGCCTGACCGACGGCGTACCCGCCGCGATGTTGCAGGAACGCACGGGCGTACCCGCCGCCAAAATCATGGCGCAAATCGAAACGGCAAGACAAAAAGGTTTGTTGGCAACCGATCCGACCGTGTTCCGCCCGACCGAACGGGGACGGTTGTTTTTAAACGATTTGTTGCAATGCTTTTTGTAAGATTGGATTTTTTCAGACGACCTTGATACACCAAACCGTAACATCCGCAGACTGCCGCTTCATTAAGGTCGTCTGAAAATATCCATACCCTACACAATCACTCGGTTTTATACGATAATCGACACCGTTTTCATCAAAGCTTCCATCTTTCAGACGACCCCGACAACAGGAGAAAATCATGTCCAAAACCATCATCCACACTGACAAAGCCCCCGCCGCCATCGGCGCATACAGCCAAGCCGTGCGCGCGGGCGACACCGTTTACATGAGCGGTCAAATCCCCCTCGATCCCGCCACCATGACTGTTGTCGGCAACGGCGACTTCCGCGCCGAAGCCCGTCAGGTCTTTAAAAACCTGCAAGCCGTCGCCGAAGCCGCAGGCGGCACGCTGGGCGACATTGTCAAACTCAACGCCTACCTGACCGACCTCGCCAACTTCGCCGTCTTCAACGAAGTCATGGCAGAATTCATCCAAGAACCCTTCCCTGCCCGCGCCGCCGTCGGTGTCGCCTCCCTGCCCAAAGGCGTGCAGGTCGAAGCCGAAGCCGTGCTGGTACTAAACGCATAAGACACGTAACCCGTTTTCAGACGACCTCCCACAAGCCAAAGGTCGTCTGAAACACCACACACTATCGGACAATAACAACAATGGCACACTACGCAATCGGCGATATTCAAGGCTGCTTCGACGAACTCACCCTTTTGCTCGACAAAATCAACTTCAACCACGGCACAGACACCCTCTGGCTCGTCGGCGACATCGTCAACCGCGGCCCCAAATCCCTCGAAGTCCTCCAATTCTGTATGGAACACGAAAGCAGCGTCCGCATGGTTCTCGGCAACCATGACCTGCACCTGCTCGCCGTCGGCTACGGCGAAGGTACCGTCAAGCGCAGCGACACCATCACCCCCATCCTCCAACACCCCGACAGCAAAAAAATGCTCGAATGGCTGCGTTTCCAGCCCCTGCTGATCAAAGGCGTGCGCCATGTTATGGTTCACGCCGGCATCCTGCCCCAGTGGACCATCGCCCGCGCCGAACTGCTCGCCAGCGAAACCGAAGCCGAACTGCGCGGCAAAAAATACAAAAAGTTTTTCTCCAAAATGTACGGCAACAAACCCGCCGAATGGCGCGACGACCTGACCGGCTACGACCGCCTGCGCATGATTCTCAACGTCTTCACCCGAATGCGCGCGCTGACGCTGAAAAACGAACTCGACTACGACTACAAATCCACCCTCAAAAAAATGCCCGCGAACCTGCGCCCTTGGTTCAAAGCCCCCGACAGGCAAAACCTCAGCCACACCATCGTCTTCGGACACTGGTCTTCGCTGGGCTTTATGAACACCGACAACATCCTCTCCCTCGACACCGGCGCGCTTTGGGGTGGTGAACTGACCGCCATCAACCTTGCCGACCACAGTATCACCCAAGTCCCCTCCCTTGGCGGTTTGGACTGGAAAACGGCTTTGAAATGAGCCATGAAAACCAGAAAAGTATAAGTTTTTAGGTCGTCTGAAAATTGATTTCGGTTTGACAATAATGTGGTTTCAGACAATCTTTATATCGTTAATTCACTGAAAAATTAAAAGGAAAATGAAATGATAAACTGGGAAAATCCGCTCATCGCCCCCTATCGGCAGCAGCTTTTGTCTACTGAAAAATCCGTTATCCGCATCAAGCTGTCACCTGCAGACAAAAGCAGCCTGCGCCGCTGGGACAGCAAAGTCGGAGGCGCTCCCTATTTGCCGCTCGGTGCCGAATATCCACACACGGCAGATGGTGATCCGCTCACGCTGTTGGCACAAATCAACTTCGCCCAAACACCACCGCTGGAGAATTTTCCCCGACAAGGTCTGTTGCAGTTTTTCATCCACAGTGACGATTTATACGGCTGCGATCTGGATAATCTGCTCAACAATGACGGCTTCCGCGTAATTTATCATGCCGACGTAGTGGAAGACGACAGCCTCCAGCAGTCGGATTATCCGCATTACTACGGCGAAGAATTCGGCCTGCCGCATAATCCCGAACAGTCCTTTGCCATGTCGTTCGAACAGGGAACGCAGCTTGTCAGTTGCAGCGACTACCGTTTCGCACAAATTTTGGAAAGGTATGAAGGCGGTAAGAACGAAAATTTCTGGCAGATTCACAGCAATGAAGATTTGGAATATGAAATCATGGAAAGCTTCAGCGGCGGCCACCAGATAGGCGGTTACCCTGATTTCACCCAAAATGACCCACGCGAAGAGCACGATGAATTGAAAGACTATATCCTGCTGTTCCAACTGCAAAGTGAATGGGAGGACGGGATAGACATCATATGGGGAGACCTGGGTGTGGGCGGTTTCCTCATTCACCCCGACGATTTGGCCAAACTAGATTTTTCCAAAGTAGCATATAGCTGGGATTGTAGCTAGTTACCCGCTATCTGCAAGCCGCGTGGGGATGAATTGTACGAACCGGATAAGTTTAATTAATAAATCCCCCCTGCCATCAAGGTCGTCTGAAAAACAGTTTTCGTAAAGTCGAAACCTTGTTTCAGACGACCTTTCGTTTCGCTTAAAGCATTTCTTATTATGCGGTATTTCATATAAAATACCGGTCTAAAGGCCGTCTGAAACAAAGGTTACTCATGTCGATACCTTTATTTCAGACGGCTCGTCTTTCAAAATACCACCCCTCTGAGGAATACCCCATGCCAGAATACCGCTCCAAAACCTCCACCCACGGCCGCAATATGGCGGGCGCGCGCGCATTGTGGCGCGCCACCGGCGTGATGGAAACCGACTTCGGCAAACCCATCATCGCCGTTGCCAACTCGTTCACCCAATTCGTCCCCGGTCATGTCCACCTGCACAACATGGGTCAACTGGTTGCCCGCGAAATTGAAAAAGCCGGCGCAATTGCCAAAGAATTCAACACCATCGCCATCGACGACGGCATCGCCATGGGACACAGCGGCATGCTGTACTCCCTGCCCAGCCGCGATTTGATTGCCGACTCCATCGAATACATGGTCAATGCCCACTGCGCCGACGCGCTGGTGTGCATTTCCAACTGCGACAAAATCACTCCGGGAATGCTGATTGCCGCCATGCGCCTGAATATCCCGACCATCTTCGTTTCCGGCGGTCCGATGGAAGCGGGCAAGGTTATCGGCGTGGCCAACATTCAACCCGAACGCCGCTTGGACTTGATTGACGCCATGATTGAATCGGCGGACGACAATGTCAGCAACCAGCAAGTCGAAGAAGTCGAACAAAACGCCTGCCCGACCTGTGGTTCTTGCTCCGGCATGTTCACCGCCAATTCCATGAACTGCCTGACTGAAGCGCTCGGCCTGTCCCTGCCCGGCAATGGCTCGTATCTGGCCACCCACGCCGGCCGCAAAGAATTATTCCTCGAAGCCGGCCGCATGATTGTCGAAATCACCAAACGCTATTACGAGCAAAACGACGAAACCGTGCTGCCGCGCAGCATTGCCACCAAAAAAGCGTTTGAAAACGCCATGACCATGGACATCGCCATGGGCGGCTCCACCAACACCATCCTGCATTTGCTCGCCGTCGCCAACGAAGCCGGCGTGGATTTCAAAATGGCCGACATCGACCGCCTGAGCCGCGTCGTTCCCTGCATCTGCAAAACCGCGCCCAACAACCACGACTACTACATGGAAGACGTGCACCGCGCCGGCGGCATCTTCGCCATTCTGAAAGAGCTGGACAAAGCGGGCAAACTGCACACCGACGTATACACCATCCACGCGCCGACGCTGAAAGACGCGATTGAAAAATGGGACGTAACCAATCCCGAAAACACCCACGCCATCGAACGCTTCAAAGCCGCGCCCGGCGGCGTGCGCACCACCCAAGCGTTCTCACAAAACCGCATGTGGAAAACCCTCGACCTCGACCGCGAAAAAGGCTGCATCCGCAACGTCGAACACGCCTACTCGCAAGATGGCGGTTTGGCGGTCTTGTTCGGCAACATCGCCGAGCGCGGCTGCGTAGTGAAAACCGCAGGCGTGGACGAGAGCATCCTCAAATTCACCGGCCGCGCCCGCGTGTTTGAAAGCCAAGAAGCCGCCGTCGAAGGCATTTTGGGCAACCAAATCGTTGCCGGCGACATCGTCATCATCCGCTACGAAGGCCCCAAAGGCGGCCCGGGTATGCAGGAAATGTTGTATCCGACAAGCTACCTGAAATCCAAAGGCTTGGGCAAAGCCTGCGCCTTGCTGACCGACGGACGCTTCTCCGGCGGCACATCAGGCCTCTCCATCGGACACGCTTCGCCCGAAGCGGCGGAAGGCGGCGCCATCGGCTTGGTGCACGAAGGCGACACGATTGAAATCGACATTCCTAACCGCAGCATCAACCTGAAAGTGTCCGACGAAGAACTCGTCGCCCGCCGCGCCGAAATGGAAGCACGCGGCAGCAAAGCGTGGAAACCGGAAAACCGCGACCGCTACGTCTCCGCCGCCCTGCGCGCCTACGGCGCGATGGCAACCTCCGCCGACAAAGGCGCGGTGCGGGATGTGAGCCAAATCGAACGGTAAAACAGTACGGCAATAAAGGTTTTCAGACGGCCTACGGTATCGGAGGCCGTCTGAAAACCTAAAAGCAGCCTGCACTTTTTCGCCCAAGAAGACAACGGACACAGCTTTTTCGCGCTGGACTACCGCAACACCGGCACAAACGGCGAACCACCCGTCATCAATATCTATCAGGACGATTTGACGGAAGAATACATTGCAGACAGCTTCTCCGGTTTCGTCTGGCACCTGACCGAAGACGAGTAAGGTTTTTCAGGCAACCTGAAACCCTGTCCCCCCCCCCACCCGAAAGAATCCCATGACTCCCGAACAGCAAACCCAAATCGCCGCCTTAGACCGGATACACGGCGGCAGCCTCTCCCCAGAATTTGTTGCAGCAACCTACCAACTGTTTGCCCCCACAGCCCCTTCGCCCGAACACGTCCGGCGCGACCTTGCCTACGGTGGGCACAAACACCAGAAATTCGACCGCTACGGCCTGCCCGACAAATCGGACATCATCGTCTATATACACGGCGGCGGCTTTGTTGCCGGCAGCAAAGGCAACCCCGACAGCCCGTTTTTCGCCAATATCGGCGCATGGGCGGAAGCCAGTGGAATGCAGGCCGTCGTTCCCGACTACCGCCTTGCCCCCGACTATCCCTATCCTGATGCACGGGACGACATTACCAGCGTTGTCGGTCTGCTGCACCGCGAACGGCCCGATGCGCGGATTTGGCTTGTCGGGCAGTCCGCAGGCGCGGCCCATGTTGCCGATGCACTCGCCTTCGGGCAACGCCAAAACGTGCCGCTGCCGGTTGCAGGCGTAATCATGTTTTCGGGGATTTACGACCCGCCGTCAGCAGGCACGCACCCGGGCATCAGTGCCTATTACGGCGCGCCGTCCGAACGCACCGGCAATCTGCCGCAACTCGGCCGAATCCGCGTGCCCGCGCTTTACACCGTCTCGCAATACG
>JVVZ01000478.1:0-1009 GCA_001062585.1 Neisseria meningitidis | reverse complement strand
GATAGTACGGCAAGGCGAGGCAACGCCGTACTGGTTTAAATTTAATCCACTATATGTTTTCAGACGACCTTTGGTCGTATGGGAAGCCATAGTGGTTTTGCGTACCGCTGTGGCTTTTTAAAGTTAATCCACTATATTTTTCAACAAAACAGCCGCAGCTTGGCTAATCCAGCCATCTGAACGCACGGCGCAGTTCGTCCGTGCCGCCGGTTTCGTAGCAGCGGCCGTGCGCCAGTATGATTTTTTCCGGCTGCCAGTCCAGCATCTGCTTCAGGCAGGCGCGGGCGGCGGTTTTGTCTTTGAAGGTGGCGCGCCAGTCGGCGGGGGCCTTGCCGTCAGGGTCGGCGATACCCGTCAGTTTCATCACGCCCGCCCAAAAGCGGCTGGGAAATTTGGCGGTTTCGAAGTTTTCAATCAAATCGGCCAGTATCAGGGTTCGGCTCGCGCGGTGGAGAAACACGGTTTCCTCCATCGCTGCGCTGCCCGCAAACGGTATTTGCGCCAAATCGTCCGCCCATTGCGGCGGCGCGGCGGCACCGAGGTCGGCATCGAAACAAACGGCAATATGCTGCGATGCCGCCCGTTCGCGCACGCCCGAACTTGCCCACGCAAGCGCCTGCGGGTAATGTCGTTTCCACGCGGCGATGTGGGCGTAGTGGATTTTGTTGGGCGAAACCAGATGGCGGACTTCGCCGAGTGCATCAATTTGTCGCAGCAGTTCGGGCACGGGTTCAACCGGCGAATGACACCACAGCCCGCCGTCGTTCAGGCGCACGACGGTCATGCGGGTGCTGAACGGTACTTTGACGCCCAGCGGGAAACTCATGCGGATGACTTTTCCGTCGGCAATCCAGATGTCGTCTGAAAAAGGTTTCAGGGTATGGAGCGGGTGGTAGAGATGGATTTTGTCGGTCATGACGGTCCTTGCAGTTATAGTGGATTAACTTTAAACCATTACGGCGTTGCCTCGCCTTGCCGTACTATCTGTACTGTCTGCGGCTTCGTCGCC
>JVVZ01000477.1:0-2679 GCA_001062585.1 Neisseria meningitidis | reverse complement strand
TTGAGCTAAGGCGAGGCAACGCCGTACTGGTTTAAAGTTAATCCACTATATAATTTGAGTATTCCCACAAAAAGAGCGTTACCCAATGGCACAATTACCCCTGTATCGGACTGCCGAAATCGAAAATTTTACTGTCGGCACGCCCGAAGTTTTAGAATCATTTTTCGAACATATCCCTTATGGCGTCGTCTTTGAAGACGACGGCGACACGGGCTACTTCTATGCCGCTTCGCAAGATGGAATTTTGGATGCCTTGCATATCTATAATGTCGAGGATGTATCCGACAAACATATCCCCAATCATGTCTTGATCTTATGGGATGATGCCTGCACCATAGCCGCATTGTGCATCAACGGCTACATCCATGCCGTCTATGATTTTGTCGAGCAGGCAGGATATTGCCGCAACGGCTTCCCTGAAGCAGAAGGCGAATGGGTGAAAGTCGAAAACCGCGTCTTAGACGATGAATTGCTGGACAAAATCCTATCCCGACAACCTACATAAACCCGCACAAAAGGATAACCCAATGCCCCTGTTAGACAGTTTCAAAGTCGACCACACCCGTATGCACGCCCCCGCCGTGCGTGTGGCGAAAACCATGACCACGCCCAAAGGCGACACCATTACCGTATTCGACCTGCGCTTTTGCGTGCCCAACAAAGAAATCCTCTCCGAAAAAGGCATCCACACGCTGGAGCATTTGTTCGCAGGCTTTATGCGCGACCACTTGAACGGCAACGGCGTCGAAATCATCGATATTTCCCCGATGGGCTGCCGCACCGGTTTCTACATGAGCCTCATCGGCACGCCCGACGAGCAGCAGGTCGCCGACGCATGGCTCGCTTCGATGCGGGATGTCGTCAATGTCAAAGATCAAAGCAAAATCCCCGAGTTGAACGAATACCAATGCGGCACTTATCTGATGCACTCGCTTGCTGAAGCACAGGAAATCGCGCAAAACGTCCTGACGCGCAAAGTGGCGGTGAACAAAAACGAAGAGCTGACGCTGGATGAAAGTTTGTTGAACGCTTAAACGTTATGCTTGGAAAAAGGTCGTCTGAAAACGGGAAACTGGATTTCAGACGACCTTTTTGTGTGAATAGAAAGGATGACAAAGCGTCTATCGAAGCGGCAAACCGCAGACCGTTACCGCCCTGCTTTGGTTCCGCCCGGGCCGTACACGGCACCCCAAGCGGCATCAAGCTGCTGCCCTGCTTGCTTCAATGTCTCCGCCTGTTGGCTTTTCACATTCATTGCCGCCTGAAGCTCGCCCTGCAAGCGGACGATGTCGGCTTGGGCTTTTTGCAGGCGGTATTGCGCGTCTTCAAGGTCGCTTTGCAGCGAGATGATTTTGCTGTCGTTGCCGGTTTGCTGTTTCAGGGCGGTGCGGTAGGCGGAACGCGCATTCATCAGATTGTCTTCCGCGCTGTCTGCCGCTGCGTTCAGCGAAACGCCCATTAATATCAAGGCGATGAGTTTGTTGTTCATAAAACATCCTTTGATGCTGTCCCGCGATGTGTCAGAGGTCGTCTGAAAACGGAAAAACTATTTTCAGACGACCTTTTTGCTGTGGTAGGCGGTTGGTTAATATTGATAGGCGGCGAGTTTGCGCTTGATTTCGGGCAGGGCGGCGCGGGCGGCTTCCTCACCCAGCTGGATGGCGCGTCGTTTTTGGTCGAAACCGCCGATAGAACCCATCTCCAACACTTGCGGTTTGATCACGACGTTTGCCTGACCCAATTCGTGTTGGAGCAGCGGAATGCTCATGACGTTGAACGTTTGGTCGAGGTAAGAGAAAAAGCCTTGGTTGACGTTTTTCACCGGACGGGCGGAAATATCGACGGCGATAATGAAATTGGCGCCTTGTTTTTTAGCCGCGCTGACGGGAACGGGCTGCGACAGACCGCCGTCAACGTATCGGCGGCCGCCAATCATGGTGGGCTGGAACACGTTGGGGATGGAAGCGGACGCGCGGACTGCCTGTCCGACGTTGCCTCGGTTGAAGGCGACGGCTTTGCCGCTTTCAAAATCGGTGGCGACGGCAGCGAATTTAATCGGCAATTGTTGGATGGGGCGGTTGCCGACTTTTTGGTTGATGTAGTTTTGCAGTTTTTCGCCTTTGATGAAGCCGCTGCTGGACAGGGTCAGGTCAACCAAGTCGGTTTTGCCCAAAATTTCGGCTTCGAGTTCGAGGCGGTCGGGCGACATACCTGAAGCGTACAGGCTGCCGACGATGGAGCCTGCGGATGTGCCGGTCACGACTTTGACGGGAATATTGTTTTCTTTCAAGACTTTGATAATGCCGATATGGGCAAAGCCTTTGGATGCGCCGCCGCCGAGCGCAAGCGCGACCACGGCTTTGGGCTTGGCGGTATTCGCGGTATGGGTATTCGGCTTGGCACCCGATTTGTCGGAGGTGTGGCTCGGACAGGCAGCGAGCATGAGTACGACAGACGCTGTCAGCGTAGTGCGCAGTGTTTGAATCAGCAATGGTTTCATTTTCAGACGACCTTTATAGATGGATTTTTGGTTTGGAACATATTGTCAGCCGAATGGCGCGAAACCTGTCGCGGTATGCGCTCCGTCGTGTTTTTATCGGCGCGGCTGCAGTATAGTGGATTAAATTTAAATCAGGACAAGGCGAGGCAACGCCGTACGGGTTTAAAGTTAATCCACTA
>JVVZ01000476.1:0-602 GCA_001062585.1 Neisseria meningitidis | reverse complement strand
AAAGAACATATATTTGTTGCCGCCCCATTTCACCAATTTTTCCTCACCCGACATGCCGTTGATGGTGCGTTTGCCTTGGCGGATGGTGCGGGTTAAGGCTTTAACCATTGCACCTTTCCCCAGATTTACCTTACGTTGCAGCAGCGTCGGCTCGCCCGCTTTCAACACGTCGCCGTGCATGATTTCCAGACTCATATCGTGTTGCTTGGCAAATTCGACGGTGCTATGAACTTCAAACGGTTTTTTGCCGTCGTCCGCGATAAAACCGCCTATCAGGCAAATTCCGTGTCGGTTCGGTACTTCAAACTCCTGTCTTGTCTTCAAACCGTTGATGAAATCTTGACGGAATTTTTTCTCTATGCTGTTTATCGCTTCTTTTTCTTGGGCTTTCCAGTTGGCAGGGGCTTTACCGTTCTCGGCGGGGATGTAGAAATAGCTACGCACGATATAGGCATCATTATCAGCCAGTTTAAAATACAAATAGGCTTCGTAGGGCATGCCTTTTTCTTTTATTGTAATACTGTGCTCCCAATGAAAGTTGCTACGTATTACCTGCATCATTGCCCGATCCGGAATCAGGGTACGGGTATCGACGACAATAT
>JVVZ01000475.1:0-2334 GCA_001062585.1 Neisseria meningitidis | reverse complement strand
CTGTACTGTCTGCGGCTTCGTCGCCTTGTCCTGATTTAAATTTAATTCACTATAACACGATGGAAAATTTACTGAACGGGAAGCCTGAAATGTCCGGTAATGGTATAGCGGTAGAGGATGTCGTCTTCGCGGGTTCCCAAACCGATATTGTGGATAATCAAGGGTCTGTCTCCGATTTTGCGGTCGGAGACGATGCCGATGTGGGGGCGGTTGCCTTTAAGCTCCCAAGTCACAATATCGCCTGCCTGATAATTCGTATCCTGTACCGCCCAGCCTTGGCGTGTGAAATAAGTCATGAGGTTGGGTACCCGGCGGTGGTCGATGTTGGCATCGGGTTGTTTCAAGCCCCAACGGTTGGGATAGGCGGAGAAGTTCCGGCTCATGTCTTGATGGACAAGTTCTTGCAAATCCATATTTTGGTCGCGCAGGGCGCGGATGATGACGTCGGTGCACACGCCTTTTTTCATCGGTACGTCACCCATCGGATATTTGAGTTTGGTATAGGCAGAGTCATAACGCAGGGTCTTGCCGATTTGGTTGCGCGCAGATTGGACGATTTTCGGGGATGGGCGGTCGGGTTGGGTAATGGATTGTGAAGAGCCGGTACGGATAAGTGGGATGGTCGGACCGTAAGGGCTGTGATAAAACCAAAAAGCCGCAGCCGTAATCAAGGCAATGGCAACCGCAATGCTGACAAGAACGAGATTGAGGGAGGTTTTGCGTTTCATGATTTGCGCATGGATTTAATGTAAATGTTATATTCGTTATTTATCAGATTTCGGGGTGGGGTGGCAATCAAAAGAGGAGTAACGGTCTTTATTAGGTATATTCGGACGGGTAATCAATACGTTTTTGAGGGGAAAATGGCATTTTGTTAACGCTAAATCTCCTGTTTAGTCAAAATGATACTTTGGTTTTGCATACCTTTTCCAAGTACGGCATTTTAGAATCCGCCTCTTTTTGAGAAAATACCGCAGCATTAGCAGTAATGCGGTATAAGTCTTACAGCCTGATTGTGAATTCGCTCGAAAATTTTAGGGTAAACCGATAATTTGAATTCCAACCGGTTTCGATATAAAGAGCAGCATGCAAAGTAAACTTCAATATTCCGATATTGTTTAATTTTGTTGTTGTTTTATATCAATCAAAAACATAAACCCACCATACCCAAAAAAGGAATCTCCCCGGTGAAACGAATCTTCTTGTTTCTCGCAACCAATATTGCCGTTTTGGTCGTCATCCGCGTTGTTTTGGCCGTACTTGGCATACACAGTACGGATCAGGTCGGCAGCCTGCTGGTGTACTCGGCCGTCGTCGGCTTTGCCGGTTCGATCATTTCATTATTGATGTCCAAATCCATCGCGAAAAACTCAGTCGGTGCGGAAGTCATCGTACAGCCGCGCAATCAAGTGGAAGCGTGGTTGTTGGCGACTGTGGAAGCACAGGCGAGGCAGTGGAGCCTGAAAACGCCGGAAGTGGCGATCTACCATTCCCCCGAACCCAATGCCTTTGCAACCGGTGCCACGCGCAACAGTTCGCTGATTGCGGTGAGTACGGGTTTGCTTGAGCGCATGACGCGGGACGAAGTCGAAGCCGTTTTGGCGCACGAAATGGCACACGTCGGCAACGGCGACATGGTTACGCTGACCTTGATACAGGGCGTGGTCAATACGTTTGTGGTTTTCCTTGCCCGCATCGTTTCCGGCATGATTGCACGCAACAACGACGGCAGCACTTCGCAAGGCACATATTTTTTAGTCAGCATGGTATTGCAGATCGTGTTCGGCTTTTTGGCAAGCATCATCGTGATGTGGTTCAGCCGTCAGCGCGAATACCGTGCGGATGCGGGAGCCGCCAAACTGGTCGGGGCGCCCAAAATGATTGCCGCGCTGCAACGCTTGAAAGGCAACCCGAGCGATTTGCCGCAGCAAATGAATGCGATGGGTATCGCCAGCGATGCCAAAGATTCTTTGCTCAGCACCCACCCCTCTTTGGAAAACCGGATTGCCCGCCTGAAAGCTTTATAATCAGGGCAGGGATTCATAATAATGGAAAGATGATCGAAGGTCGTCTGAAAATGTGAATCGCCCAACCAACTTCGGATATTCTTGAAAACCTGTTCATTTGATTTGTATCAGCCGGATTCTGTCATATTGCAGAATCCGGCTGTTTTCATTTCAAGCTGTATTTTGGGTGTTCCCGTAAATGAATCTGAAATCAATACGGCGTTTCCTTGTTTGCGATTTTGTCTTGCCCTCCTGATTGTTGACGATTTCACTTATAATATAGTGGATTAACTTTAAACCAGTACGGCGTTGCCTCGCCTTGCCGTAC
>JVVZ01000474.1:0-12322 GCA_001062585.1 Neisseria meningitidis | reverse complement strand
TATGGAAGAAGGTTTGCGCTTTGCGATTCGCGAAGGTGGCCGTACCGTAGGTGCAGGTGTGGTTTCTTCTATCATCGCTTAAGTTTAGAGGCCAATAGCTCAATTGGTAGAGTATCGGTCTCCAAAACCGAGGGTTGGGGGTTCGAGACCCTCTTGGCCTGCCAAATAAAAAATTAACCGGCCCTGTGCCGGTTAATTTTTTTGCATTTCTTTTTTAGTAATTAATTTAAACCATTGCATGAGTGAGATAGTGCGACTTTGATGCTGTGGTGAGTGAGTAAAGATGACTGAACATACATCTGAACATAAAGCAGAAAAGTCGGGTCAGCTTGTAACATCCGGCAATCATTCTACGCCGCCTAAGCGAGAAGGGCTGCTTTCCTATTTTAAAAACTCATGGTCTGAGTTTAAAAAAGTTGTTTGGCCTACGCGAGATGATGCAGTTAAGATGACGATCTTCGTTGTTATATTTGTTGCAATCTTGGCAGTATTTATTTACGCGGCAGACAGTGCTATTTCCTGGCTGTTTTTTGATGTGTTGTTGAAGAGGGGGTAAAAATGTCAAAACGTTGGTATGTTGTGCAGGCTTATTCCGGCTTTGAGAAAAATGTCCAGAAGACCCTAAAAGAGCGTATCGCTCGCGAAGGCATGGAAGGTTATTTCGGTCAGATTCTTGTTCCGGTTGAAGAAGTGGTCGATATTAAAAATGGTCGCAAAACCATTAGCGAGCGTAAGTTCTATCCGGGCTATGTTTTGGTCGAAATGGAAATGACCGATGACTCATGGCATTTGGTGAAAAGTACCCCTCGAGTTTCAGGCTTTATTGGTGGTACGGCAAATAAGCCTACTCCGATTTCTCAAAGAGAAGCTGATGCAATCTTGCAACAGGTTCGTTCTGGAGTTGAGAAGCCTAAACCTAAAGTTGAATTTGAAGTGGGGCAGCAAGTTCGTGTAAACGAAGGGCCTTTTGCTGACTTCAACGGTATTG
The DNA here is from genome assembly GCA_001062585.1 of Neisseria meningitidis. Taxonomy (GTDB): domain Bacteria; phylum Pseudomonadota; class Gammaproteobacteria; order Burkholderiales; family Neisseriaceae; genus Neisseria; species Neisseria meningitidis_D. The sequence goes on along the minus strand of JVVZ01000474.1, from coordinate 11,334 downwards.
TGGATGAAGTGAATTATGAACGTAATAAATTGAGGGTTTCTGTTCAGATTTTTGGTCGTGAAACCCCGGTTGAGCTGGAGTTTGGTCAAGTAGAAAAGATTTAAGTTTTTAAATCCCTTGAAAAAAAATCTCTAAGTAAATACAATACTGAATTCTTTTTTGGGAAGCGGAAATGGTTCCGCGCTATACCCGTTTTTAGGAGTCCTATAAGTGGCAAAGAAAATTATCGGCTATATCAAACTGCAAATTCCTGCAGGTAAAGCCAATCCATCTCCCCCAGTTGGTCCTGCTTTGGGTCAACGTGGTCTGAATATTATGGAATTCTGTAAAGCATTTAATGCTGCAACTCAAGGCATAGAGCCTGGTTTGCCGATTCCAGTTGTGATTACTGCATTTGCGGATAAGTCATTCACTTTTGTGATGAAAACTCCTCCGGCCTCTATTCTGTTGAAAAAAGCCGCCGGTTTGCAAAAAGGTAGTTCTAATCCTCTGACAAACAAAGTGGGTAAATTGACCCGTGCTCAGTTGGAAGAAATTGCTAAAACTAAAGAACCTGATTTGACTGCTGCTGATTTGGATGCCGCTGTTCGCACTATTGCTGGTTCTGCTCGTTCAATGGGTTTGGATGTGGAGGGTGTTGTATAATGGCTAAAGTATCTAAACGCTTGAAAGCTTTGCGCTCTTCTGTTGAAGCCAATAAATTATATGCAATTGATGAAGCAATTGCTTTGGTAAAAAAAGCAGCGACTGCTAAATTTGACGAGTCTGTTGACGTATCTTTCAACTTGGGTGTTGATCCGCGTAAATCTGACCAAGTTATCCGTGGTTCAGTTGTTCTGCCTAAAGGTACCGGTAAAACGACCCGCGTAGCAGTATTTACTCAAGGTGCAAATGCTGATGCAGCTAAAGAAGCTGGTGCTGATGTTGTCGGCTTTGAAGATTTGGCTGCTGAAATTAAAGCAGGTAATCTGAACTTTGACGTTGTTATTGCTTCTCCTGATGCAATGCGCATCGTTGGTCAATTGGGTACCATCTTGGGTCCACGTGGCTTGATGCCAAACCCTAAAGTAGGTACTGTTACTCCTAATGTGGCTGAAGCAGTTAAAAATGCAAAAGCAGGTCAAGTGCAATATCGTACAGACAAAGCTGGTATCGTTCATGCAACTATCGGTCGTGCTTCATTCGCTGAGGCTGATTTGAAAGAGAACTTTGATGCATTGCTGGATGCTATCGTTAAAGCTAAACCTGCTGCTGCTAAAGGTCAGTACCTGAAAAAAGTTGCTGTATCCAGCACTATGGGTTTAGGTGTTCGCGTTGATACGTCAAGCGTGAATAACTAATCTAAGAAATTTTCAAGCAACTCAAAATAGAGTTGCTTGAATTTGGGCTACTTAGAATTAAGTAGATGTCCAAGACCGTAGGGATCGCAAGATTTAATCGTAACTGCCCTACGCAGACGGTAGTCCTGAAACACATTACAAGATTGCTTGTAAGATGTCTTTTTAGGTTACCGCGCTGGTGGGATATCATTCCGATATCCTGTTTATAAACAGTGGGAGGTAGACCTTGAGTCTCAATATTGAAACCAAGAAAGTAGCCGTAGAGGAAATCAGCGCAGCAATTGCTAACGCTCAGACTCTCGTGGTTGCTGAATATCGCGGTATCAGTGTTTCCAGTATGACTGAGCTTCGTGCAAATGCGCGTAAAGAAGGCGTTTACTTGCGCGTTCTGAAAAACACATTGGCTCGTCGTGCAGTAGAGGGTACTTCATTCGCAGCTTTGGCCGATCAAATGGTTGGTCCATTGGTTTATGCTGCTTCTGAAGATGCTGTTGCTGCTGCTAAAGTGTTGCACCAATTCGCGAAAAAAGATGACAAGATTGTAGTTAAAGCCGGTTCTTACAATGGTGAAGTAATGAATGCTGCTCAGGTTGCTGAGTTGGCTTCTATTCCGAGCCGCGAAGAGCTGTTGTCCAAACTGTTGTTCGTTATGCAAGCTCCTGTATCAGGCTTTGCGCGCGGTTTGGCTGCTTTGGCAGAGAAAAAAGCAGGCGAAGAAGCCGCTTAATCAATTTTGTTTCTGTTAATCAATTATTTTTTAATACAATATTTGGAGTATAAATAGCATGGCTATTACTAAAGAAGACATTTTGGAAGCAGTTGGTTCTTTGACCGTAATGGAATTGAACGACTTGGTTAAAGCTTTTGAAGAAAAATTCGGCGTTTCTGCTGCTGCTGTTGCAGTTGCGGGTCCTGCTGGTGCTGGTGCTGCTGCCGCTGAAGAAAAAACTGAATTTGACGTAGTATTGGCTTCTGCCGGTGACCAAAAAGTTGGCGTGATTAAAGTAGTTCGCGCAATTACCGGTCTGGGTCTGAAAGAAGCTAAAGACATCGTTGATGGTGCACCTAAAACTCTTAAAGAAGGTGTTTCTAAAGCTGAAGCTGAAGACATTCAAAAACAATTGGAAGAAGCCGGCGCTAAAGTCGAAATCAAATAATTTGATGCTTCCTGTGAAGGCTGGCAGTTTTCTGCCAGCCTTATTTTGCTTATTGTTATTAGGTTAATTTGTTATTTACATTTATTTGCAATTTATTCGCAAGCTAAGTTTAAATAAATGTAAATAACACAAACAATAGGCGTTATTTCAGACGACCTCTTTTTTAAAATTGCTTTTCGGAGTGTATATGAACTATTCGTTTACCGAGAAAAAACGTATCCGTAAGAGTTTTGCAAAACGAGAGAACGTATTGGACGTTCCCTTTTTGTTGGCAACACAAATTGATTCTTATGCGAAATTTCTGCAATTAGAAAATGCTTTTGATCAGCGCACTGACGATGGTCTGCAGGCTGCATTTAATTCTATTTTTCCTATCGTAAGCCACAATGGTTATGCGCGTCTGGAGTTTGTGCATTACACGTTGGGTGAGCCTTTGTTCGATATTCCTGAATGTCAATTGCGCGGAATCACTTATGCAGCCCCTTTGCGCGCGCGTATCCGACTGGTTATTTTAGACAAGGAAGCGTCTAAACCGACAGTCAAAGAAGTTCGTGAAAATGAAGTGTACATGGGCGAAATCCCATTGATGACTCCAAGCGGTTCGTTTGTCATTAACGGTACCGAGCGTGTAATTGTTTCTCAGTTGCATCGTTCTCCCGGTGTGTTCTTTGAGCATGACCGTGGTAAAACTCATTCCTCCGGTAAATTGTTGTTCTCTGCTCGAATCATTCCTTACCGTGGCTCGTGGCTAGATTTCGAATTTGACCCGAAAGATTTGCTATATTTCCGTATCGACCGTCGCCGTAAAATGCCGGTTACGATTTTGTTGAAGGCTTTGGGCTACAACAATGAGCAGATCTTGGATATTTTCTACGATAAAGAAACGTTCTATCTGTCTGAAAATGGTGTCCAAACTGATTTGGTTGTAGGTCGTCTGAAAGGTGAAACTGCCAAAGTTGATATCTTGGATAAAGAAGGCAACGTCTTGGTTGCTAAAGGTAAACGTATTACCGCAAAAAATATCCGTGATATCAGTAATGCGGGATTAACCCGTTTGGATGTGGAGCCGGAAAGCCTGATTGGTAAAGCTTTGGCCGCGGATTTGATTGACCCTGAAACGGGTGAAGTATTGGCTGTGGCCAATGATGAAATCACTGAAGAGTTATTGGCAAAATTTGATATCCATGGTGTAAAACAACTTACTACGCTTTACATTAATGAATTGGATCAGGGTGGCTACATTTCCAATACTCTGCGCACTGATGAGACTGTTGATCAACAAGCAGCGCGTGTTGCGATTTACCGCATGATGCGCCCGGGCGAACCGCCTACCGAGGAAGCAGTCGAGCAGCTGTTTAACCGCTTGTTCTTCAGTGAAGACAGCTACGATTTGTCTCGCGTAGGCCGTATGAAATTCAATACGCGTACTTATGAGCAAAAATTGTCTGAAGCACAACAACATTCTTGGTATGGCCGTTTGTTGAACGAAACCTTCGCAGGTGCTGTCGAAAAAGGCGGTTATGTCCTGAGCGTCGAAGATATTGTTGCTTCTATTGCTACTTTGGTTGAATTGCGTAACGGTCATGGCGAAGTGGACGATATTGACCACTTGGGCAACCGTCGTGTGCGTTCGGTAGGTGAGTTGACTGAAAACCAATTCCGCAGTGGTTTGGCTCGTGTGGAACGTGCCGTAAAAGAACGCTTGAATCAGGCAGAATCAGAAAACTTAATGCCACATGATTTGATTAATGCGAAACCTGTTTCTGCTGCCATCAAAGAATTCTTCGGCTCAAGCCAATTGAGTCAGTTTATGGACCAGACCAACCCCTTGTCTGAAGTAACCCATAAGCGCCGTGTATCTGCGTTGGGCCCGGGTGGTTTGACCCGTGAACGTGCCGGTTTCGAGGTGCGAGACGTGCATCCGACCCACTATGGCCGCGTATGTCCGATTGAAACGCCTGAAGGTCCGAACATCGGCTTGATTAACTCATTGTCCGTTTATGCGCGTACCAATGATTATGGTTTCTTGGAAACTCCTTACCGCCGCGTTATCGACGGCAAAGTAACCGAGGAAATCGATTACTTGTCTGCCATCGAAGAAGGCCGCTATGTGATTGCACAGGCGAATGCTGATTTGGACAAAGACGGTAATTTGATTGGTGACTTGGTAACTTGTCGTGAAAAAGGCGAAACCATTATGGCGACGCCTGACCGTGTGCAATATATGGACGTGGCAACCGGTCAAGTGGTATCTGTAGCGGCATCCCTGATTCCGTTCTTGGAGCACGATGATGCGAACCGTGCATTGATGGGTGCCAACATGCAACGTCAGGCCGTACCGTGCCTGCGTCCTGAAAAACCGATGGTTGGTACCGGTATTGAGCGTTCCGTTGCCGTTGACTCTGCTACTGCAATCGTTGCCCGTCGCGGCGGTGTGGTTGAGTATGTAGATGCCAACCGTGTTGTGATTCGTGTTCATGACGATGAAGCGACTGCCGGTGAAGTGGGTGTCGATATTTACAACTTGGTTAAATTCACTCGTTCCAACCAATCTACCAACATTAACCAACGTCCTGCCGTCAAAGCTGGTGACGTTTTGCAGCGCGGCGATTTGATTGCTGACGGTGCATCTACCGATTTGGGCGAATTGGCTTTGGGTCAAAACATGACCATCGCCTTTATGCCGTGGAATGGCTATAACTATGAAGACTCGATTCTGATTTCCGAAAAAGTAGCTGCAGACGACCGCTATACTTCGATTCACATTGAGGAATTGAATGTCGTTGCCCGCGATACCAAGCTGGGTGCGGAAGATATCACCCGCGATATTCCGAACTTGTCCGAGCGTATGCAAAACCGTTTGGACGAATCCGGTATCGTTTATATCGGTGCGGAAGTGGAAGCAGGTGATGTGTTGGTAGGTAAAGTAACGCCTAAAGGCGAAACCCAACTGACTCCGGAAGAAAAACTGCTGCGCGCCATCTTTGGCGAAAAAGCATCCGACGTAAAAGACACCTCGTTGCGTATGCCTACCGGCATGAGCGGTACGGTTATCGACGTTCAAGTCTTTACTCGCGAAGGTATCCAACGCGACAAACGTGCTCAATCCATTATTGATTCCGAGCTGAAACGTTACCGTCAAGACTTGGGCGACCAGTTGCGTATTTTTGATAACGATGCATTCGACCGTATTGAGCGCATGATCGTCGGTCAAAAAGCCAACGGCGGTCCGATGAAGCTGGCTAAAGGCAGTGAAATCACTACCGAATATCTGGCGGGTCTGCCCAGCAAACACGATTGGTTTGATATCCGTTTGTCTGATGAAGATTTGGCCAAACAATTAGAACTGATTAAATTGAGTCTGCAACAAAAACGCGAAGAAGCGGACGAGTTGTACGAAATCAAGAAGAAAAAACTGACCCAAGGCGACGAATTGCAGCCTGGCGTACAAAAAATGGTGAAAGTCTTTATCGCCATCAAACGCCGTCTGCAAGCCGGTGACAAAATGGCGGGTCGCCACGGTAACAAAGGTGTGGTATCACGCATTCTGCCGGTGGAAGACATGCCTTACATGGCGGACGGTCGTCCTGTGGACATCGTACTGAACCCGTTGGGCGTACCTTCCCGTATGAACATCGGTCAGATTTTGGAAGTTCACTTAGGTTGGGCAGCAAAAGGTATCGGTGAGCGTATCGACCGTATGCTGAAAGAACAACGCAAAGCCAGCGAGCTGCGCGAGTTCTTGAACAAACTCTACAACGGCAGCGGTAAGAAAGAAGATTTGGATGCCCTGACTGATGAAGAAATCATCGAACTGGCTTCCAACCTGCGTAAAGGCGCATCTTTCGCATCGCCGGTGTTTGATGGTGCGAAAGAATCCGAAATCCGCGAAATGCTGAATTTGGCTTACCCAAGCGATGATCCTGAAGTTGAAAAACTGGGCTTTAACGACAGCAAAACCCAAATCACACTGTATGACGGACGCTCTGGCGAACCGTTTGACCGTAAGGTAACAGTAGGTGTGATGCACTATCTGAAGCTGCACCACTTGGTTGACGAAAAAATGCACGCGCGTTCTACCGGTCCATATAGTTTGGTTACTCAACAGCCTCTGGGCGGTAAAGCTCAGTTCGGTGGCCAACGTTTCGGTGAGATGGAGGTTTGGGCGCTGGAAGCATACGGCGCAGCCTACACGCTGCAAGAGATGTTGACCGTGAAGTCCGACGACGTAACAGGCCGTACCAAAATGTACGAGAACATCGTCAAAGGCGAACACAAAATCGATGCCGGTATGCCTGAGTCCTTCAACGTATTGGTTAAAGAGATTCGCTCACTGGGCTTGGATATCGATTTGGAACGTTACTAAACAGAAGTTTTCAGACGACCTCTCTAGGTCGTCTGAAAAAGCGGTTGCAGAATAAGAATGAATGAATCGAAATCTGAAAATATCAGGTCGTCTGAAACCGTAACGTACCGTTTCCAATATCGAAAATCCGCCATGCGGTAAAAATACTTCCTTCAAGGAGCAAAAATGAATTTGTTGAACTTATTTAATCCGTTGCAAACTGCCGGCATGGAAGAAGAGTTTGATGCCATCAAAATCGGCATTGCTTCTCCCGAAACCATCCGTTCATGGTCTTACGGCGAAGTTAAAAAGCCTGAAACCATCAACTATCGTACGTTCAAACCTGAGCGTGACGGTCTGTTCTGCGCCAAAATCTTTGGTCCGGTCAAAGACTACGAGTGCTTGTGCGGAAAATATAAACGCTTGAAATTTAAAGGTGTAACCTGTGAAAAATGTGGCGTGGAAGTAACTTTGTCCAAAGTGCGCCGCGAACGCATGGGTCATATCGAATTGGCCGCGCCTGTGGCACACATTTGGTTCTTGAAATCCCTGCCTTCTCGTTTGGGTATGGTGTTGGACATGACTTTGCGCGACATCGAGCGCGTATTGTACTTTGAAGCATTTGTTGTGACCGACCCCGGCATGACTCCGCTGCAACGCCGTCAATTGCTGACTGAAGATGACTACTACAACAAACTGGACGAATACGGCGACGATTTCGATGCCAAAATGGGTGCAGAAGGTATCCGCGAATTGTTGCGTACCCTGGATGTAGCAGGCGAGATCGAAATCCTGCGCCAAGAACTTGAGTCGACCGGTTCAGATACCAAAATCAAAAAAATCGCCAAACGCTTGAAAGTATTGGAAGCCTTCCATCGTTCCGGCATGAAACTGGAATGGATGATTATGGACGTGCTGCCGGTATTGCCGCCTGATTTGCGCCCTCTGGTTCCGTTGGACGGTGGCCGTTTTGCCACTTCCGATTTGAACGATTTGTACCGTCGCGTCATCAACCGTAACAACCGTCTGAAACGCCTGCTGGAACTGCACGCTCCTGACATCATTGTCCGCAACGAAAAACGTATGTTGCAAGAAGCGGTTGACTCGCTGTTGGATAACGGCCGTCGCGGTAAAGCCATGACCGGTGCCAACAAACGTCCGCTGAAATCATTGGCAGACATGATTAAAGGTAAGGGTGGTCGTTTCCGTCAAAACCTGCTGGGTAAACGTGTGGACTATTCAGGTCGTTCCGTGATTACCGTAGGTCCATACCTGCGTCTGCACCAATGCGGTCTGCCGAAAAAAATGGCTTTGGAACTGTTCAAACCGTTCATTTTCCATAAACTGGAAAAACAAGGTCTGGCCTCTACCGTTAAAGCAGCGAAAAAATTGGTAGAGCAAGAAGTACCTGAAGTATGGGATATCTTGGAAGAAGTCATTCGTGAACATCCGATTATGCTGAACCGTGCGCCGACCCTGCACCGTTTGGGTATTCAAGCGTTTGAACCCATCCTGATTGAAGGTAAAGCCATTCAGCTGCATCCGTTGGTATGTGCCGCGTTTAACGCCGACTTTGACGGTGACCAAATGGCGGTACACGTTCCATTGAGCTTGGAAGCGCAAATGGAAGCGCGCACCCTGATGCTGGCTTCAAACAACGTATTGTCTCCTGCAAACGGTGAACCGATTATCGTACCTTCCCAAGACATCGTATTGGGTCTGTACTACATGACCCGCGACCGCATCAATGCCAAAGGTGAGGGCAGTCTGTTTGCTGATGTGAAAGAAGTGCATCGTGCATACCATACCAAACAGGTTGAGCTGGGTACGAAAATCACCGTACGTCTGCGCGAATGGGTGAAAAACGAAGCTGGCGAATTCGAACCAGTCGTTACCCGTTACGAAACGACTGTCGGTCGTGCATTGTTGAGCGAAATCCTGCCTAAAGGCCTGCCGTTCGAATACATCAACAAAGCGCTGAAGAAAAAAGAAATTTCCAAGCTGATTAACGCATCGTTCCGCCTGTGCGGCTTGCGCGATACGGTTATTTTCGCCGACCACTTGATGTATACCGGTTTCGGATTTGCAGCCAAAGGCGGTATTTCCATTGCTGTTGACGACATGGAAATTCCGAAAGAAAAAGCAGCCTTGTTGGCTGAAGCCAATGCCGAGGTTAAAGAAATCGAAGACCAATACCGTCAAGGTTTGGTAACCAATGGCGAACGCTACAACAAAGTGGTGGATATTTGGGGTCGTGCCGGCGATAAAATCGCTAAAGCGATGATGGATAACTTGTCCAAACAAAAAGTTATTGATCGGGATGGCAACGAAGTCGATCAAGAGTCATTCAACTCCATCTATATGATGGCGGACTCCGGTGCCCGTGGTTCTGCGGCTCAGATTAAACAGTTGTCCGGTATGCGTGGGTTGATGGCTAAACCTGACGGCTCGATTATTGAAACGCCGATTACCTCAAACTTCCGCGAAGGTTTGACCGTATTGCAATACTTTATTGCGACCCACGGTGCACGTAAGGGTTTGGCGGATACCGCATTGAAAACCGCGAACTCCGGTTACCTGACCCGTCGTCTGGTAGACGTAACTCAAGACTTGGTCGTTGTTGAAGACGATTGTGGTACTTCAGACGGCTTTGTCATGAAGGCAGTCGTACAAGGCGGTGATGTGATTGAAGCATTGCGCGATCGTATTTTGGGTCGTGTTACCGCGTCTGACGTTGTCGATCCGTCAAGTGGCGAAACCTTGGTTGAAGCCGGTACGTTGTTGACGGAAAAACTGGTGGATATGATTGACCAATCCGGTGTCGATGAAGTCAAAGTCCGTACCCCGATTACTTGTAAAACCCGCCATGGCTTGTGTGCGCACTGTTACGGTCGCGACTTGGCACGCGGCAAACTGGTTAATGCCGGTGAGGCAGTCGGCGTGATTGCCGCTCAGTCTATCGGTGAACCGGGTACTCAGTTGACCATGCGTACGTTCCACATCGGTGGTGCGGCATCCCGTGCGGCAGCAGCCAGCCAAGTTGAAGCCAAATCCAACGGTACCGCACGATTCAGCAGCCAAATGCGTTATGTTGCCAACAACAAAGGCGAATTGGTTGTTATCGGCCGCTCTTGCGAAGTTGTTATTCATGATGACATCGGTCGTGAACGCGAACGCCACAAAGTACCTTACGGTGCTATCTTGATGGTTCAAGACGGTGAAGCCATTAAAGCCGGTCAAACGTTGGCAACTTGGGATCCGCATACCCGTCCGATGATTACCGAACACGCAGGTTGGGTGAAATTCGAAAACGTGGAAGAGGGCGTAACCGTTGCCAAACAAACTGACGATGTAACCGGTTTGTCTACCTTGGTGGTTATCGACGGCAAGCGCCGCTCCGGCAGCGCATCCAAACTGCTGCGTCCTACTGTAAAACTGTTGGATGAAAACGGTCTGGAAATCTGCATTCCGGGTACCTCTACTCCGGTATCTATGGCATTCCCTGTGGGTGCAGTGATTACCGTGCGCGAAGGTCAGGAAGTTGGTAAAGGCGACGTATTGGCGCGTATCCCGCAAGCCTCTTCCAAAACCCGCGATATTACCGGTGGTCTGCCGCGCGTTGCCGAGTTGTTTGAAGCACGTGTGCCGAAAGATGCAGGTATGTTGGCAGAAATCACCGGTACCGTTTCATTCGGTAAAGAGACTAAAGGCAAACAGCGTCTGATTATCACTGATGTAGACGGCGTAGCATACGAGACTTTGATTTCCAAAGAGAAACAAATTTTGGTGCACGACGGTCAAGTGGTAAACCGCGGTGAAACCATCGTAGACGGAGCGGTAGATCCTCATGATATTCTGCGTCTGCAAGGTATCGAAGCACTGGCACGCTACATTGTTCAAGAGGTGCAAGAGGTTTACCGTCTTCAAGGCGTGAAGATTTCCGATAAACACATCGAAGTCATCATCCGTCAGATGCTGCGCCGTGTGAATATTGTCGATTCAGGTGAAACCGAATTCATTACCGGTGAGCAAGTCGAACGTGGCGATGTCATGACAGCCAATGAAAAAGCTTTGGAAGAGGGCAAAGAACCGGCACGTTACGAAAATGTATTGTTGGGTATTACCAAAGCCTCCTTGTCAACCGACAGCTTTATTTCTGCCGCATCGTTCCAAGAAACGACCCGCGTTCTGACCGAAGCCGCCATTATGGGCAAGCAAGACGAGTTGCGCGGTCTGAAAGAGAACGTAATCGTAGGTCGTCTGATTCCTGCCGGTACCGGTTTGACCTACCACCGCAGCCGCCGCCAGCAATGGCAGGAAGCAGAGCAAGAAGCTTCCGAAATCGAAGCAACAGATGAATAATCCGTAGGATGTTTGTTTAAAAGAAAACCGCAAGGCAATATCACTTGCGGTTTTCTTTTTCAGACGACCTGTGTGGATTATAGTGGATTAACTTTAAACCAGTACGGCGTTGCCTCGCCTTGCCGTACTA